>JAHKLQ010000072.1 GCA_020854975.1 Methanobacterium sp. | reverse complement strand
TGAATGCTATTCCAGTGTGTTGAATCTTGAAAGACTTTTTTTTATTTAAAGGGGAAGTAGAACAGTCAGGATAAACCAGTTTAGCCCCTACAGCACCCACATTATCTGATTGAATGTGGGATTTCATCATCTGATTCAGCCAGCCATAGGTTGGTTCAACATCATTGTTCAAAAGAAGTAAATATTCTCCCTGGGCAACTTCTGCTGCTTGATTGTTTGCCCTTGCAAAGGACTCATTTTCTTTATTTTTAATAACTTTCAGAGGTAAATCACTTGGAATATTCTCTAAAAAAGACACCGAACCATCATGAGAGGAATTGTCAACCACTATAATTTCATAAGAAGGATACTTGATATTCTCTTCAAAATTCTTAAACAACCTCTTTAAATAGTTCAAACCATTTCTGTTAACTATTATAATTGAAACCAGAGGAGCATTATCACCAAAATTTTCCAAATCAACCACTGAAGTATTTTTATTTATAATTGTTTCATAAAATTCTTTTTTCTGGTTTTCCGTGAGTTTATAATCATCTTTAATGTATTCCTTTATCTGTACGGTTAAACGTTTAGACTTGGAAGCTGTTCTATGTTTTAAAGAGTTGTAGTTATCCCGGATGTGATTTCTGAATCTTCTTAATTCTTCAAATCCTCTTAATTTTCTTATTCTGGGTGGAATCTTCACCATTAAAACCTCAGTGATGGTATTAATTGTTTCTTTTAATACACAATTTTTAATAAAATTATTTTTGCTTTAAATGAAATTAGTTTCAAGTTAATTCATATACTGATAAAAAGAACATATCGTACTGTTATCCTTTTTTAAGACTTGTTTATTAACTTGTTTTATATAAATCTTTATTATGAAAAATAGAGGGTTGTGCTCATAATCGATCTTAAGCGAAAAGTTTAATAATATGCCTTAGAAAAATAGTCAAGTTATACTGTAAAAAAATGAATTGTTTTTTAGATTAAATATGATTTCTGGAAGATATATTTATTCTCTCTAGAAACTTACTAAAACATACCAAACTTCATTATAACCTGAAATCAACTTACTAAACTATTTGAAAAACCAAATAATTTAAAAATTAATCAGATGAAGAGTGATTGGAAATGTCAAAGAAATTAATTGCCCTTATAATATTACTCCTGATTATTGGAAGTGCAGGAGTAGTTGTATTCCACTTTTATTCCCAGGGAAAAGAGAAATTTGATGGAAACTATAGTGTACTACTTTTATGTGTGGATCCATCTGAACAAAGGCCTGGTGTCGGGGCAGTGGACATGGCATTTGTAATTAATGTTAATGGGGGAAAAATAGTTAATATGACTCCTGTTTATCCTGGAGGCCTGGCTCATCCCACTTTATCTCCCAATGCTGAACTTCGAAGTTATGGTGCGGACAAACTCTACCTCCATGACTCTTTATGGAGTTCTGATGTAGAAGAAGGTGCTGAAATAGCTCAAGAGATCGTAAAATACAATACTGGTCTGGAAACTAATCTGGTGGTTATTGTAACCCCTGATGCAATTGATGCTATTATCCAGGCTGTTGGCCCGATTTACGTGGAAGGTCAGGGATATGTTAATGGTAGTTCCATAGATTTCCTACGGGAAGAACAGGATGAAAATGGTATGTCCCGGGGTAGTGCTGTGGAATCCCTTATGGGAGGCATCAAAACCGCAGTCCAGGAACAAAATAACCGTGCAACACTCATACAAACCGTGAGCACCCAGTATGCACAGGGTAACATATATGTAATCCCCTCTGATGCTTTCACAGAGTTTATAACCTATGAAGGTATAAACAACCTGTTTTAACCGTTTATATAGTGAAGATTCTGGCCGGGATTCCTTATCCCTTATTTTCCTATTTTTTTAAACCCTATAAAATCAGATGATTAATTGGAAAATTTACATTTGATATAAAGAATCAGATGGAATAAATATCAAATGAAATAAATAATGGTGTATAAATTATTTAGAATTATTTAAAACTTTTTTTATTTCTTCATTACCAAAACGCAGTATTATCAACCGAGTGTTACCCCTCACACCTTTACCAGTGAATTTGGTGTCGATTAACCGTACAAATTCCAGTTTTTTAAGTGCCCGGTCAAATGTGGCGTAACTTAAAGATTTTTTTCCTTCTTCTTTAAGGAGATTGAATAGGTTCCCTGCTGTAGGATGATCTTCCCCTGCCAGGACTATGGCCAGTAGAATGTTTTTCTCATCCTCGGATAGTTTGTTTATAGTGTCTTGAAGGTGATGGGAGTCAAAGTCTTGCATTGCCTTTGTTAGATGTTCTTTCATGATGGTTCGAGATGCATCAGCCTCAGCAAAATTCCCACTGGTACGGAGAAGATCAATTCCCACCCTTAAGTCTCCAGTAGAATGAGTGGCATCCACAATTTCATCTAAAAGTTCATCTGAAATTACCGAAGGATAAAAACCCACTTTCACCCTGTCTTTGAGTATATCTTTAATATCCTGCCAGGTATAGGGTTCAAATACGATTTCTTGTGGTATGAAAATCGAACTAACATTTTTATCCAGCATGTAACGGAATTCTATATCGGATATTATGGCAAAAACACCGGTTCTAACACCTGGAAAAACTTCATGAGCACGTAGAATATCATATAATATTTGATTAGCATTTTTAGTGTAAAAAAGATGATTAACATCGTCCAGGGCAACTACCAATGCTTTCCCTTCATTGGAAAGCTTTTTCATGATCTCACCATAAATTCGGGAAAAGGGGACACCGGTTTCTGCAGGCAGGAACCCAAACAGGCGCTGGTATATCTGGGAGAATATATTGAAACGGGTGTTGTACAGTTGGCAGTTAACATAGGCACAGACCATCTTTTCAGATCGCGCTTCTACCATTTCAAAGATTTTATGGATAGCTGTGGTTTTTCCAGTAGCTGGGGATCCCATCACCAAAGCATTAACCGGTTTACCTCCCTTTAAAGCAGGTCTGAGACATAAAGCCAGGGCTTCCATTTGTGCTTCTCGGTGCAGATAATTTTCAGGAATAAAATCTGGATTGAATGCGGTTATGTTCCTGAAAAGAGTTTCTTCACCCATTAAAATGTCTTCCACACGGCTTGGCATGTTTTTTACCCCTCATGTACTTTAATATATCATATTGCACTATATGAATTCATATATTTATTGTATTTCCCTATATAATTTGATAATAGTTTACTTGTAGTGGAATTACCTTTAGTTAAGTAGTTCTGGATTTATGTTTTCCACACCCTCCAACTTTTCTCCTGTAGAAATACTAAAGAACTGAATATCAGAGTTGAGAGCTGCCCATTCAACCAGTTTCTTGGCCCAAACAAGTTTTTTCTGTTTTATCTGGTCTGCGGGACCATCTTCCTGATCCGGGCGAGAATAATGAGTCACTATCTTTCCAAAATCCATGCCTGAAAGTACTATGCTACGTGCTCCTAAAGCCATGGCCAGGAAAACACAACGATCACCATCGGTAAACCCTCCGAAGTTATAAACACTTGCCAAAGGCCTACTCTGAGTAGTTCCCAGAACATTTACCAGTTTAGGTGTGTATTTTTCAATCTGTTCCTGGTTGTTTCCATGAGCATGGACCACCATCACCGCCCCTTTACGGTTAGCCTCCAACAGGTCATCCATACGACCATCCAGGTCGGTTACTATGATATCCGGAACCATATCTTCTTCTAGGAGGGCTGTGGTAGCTCCATCAGCAGCTATGAGGGTGAACTTATCCAGATCCACTGATTTTAAAATGGACAGATTGGGTTTCAGGGAGGGTCCTGCTCCAAAAACAATGACTTTATCCTTAATATCAATGTCTTGAGGTAGTAACGCACCAATATCATCCAATATGTTGTTTAATGACTTTGCAGATTGTTCATCATCCTCCTGGATGAAGCCAAAGTCTTCTAAGATGAGTTTGTACCATTGCATCCATAGGGTTAGTTCCATACATAAGGTATATAATTAGTATATACATAATAAAGTTTGGAGGATAATCTTCAAATTGGAGTTGAAAAAGATGGATGAAACTTTACTGATGATTCCCGGACCCACCCGTGTGGCACCCAGGGTCCTGAAGGCCATGTCAGAAAACATTGTTAATCATAGAAGCGCCCTTTTCGGTGAAATTCTCACTGAAACCAACCAGATGATGTCTGAAGTGTTCCAGACTGAAAATCAGTCCTACCTTATCACTGGCTCCGGCACAGCAGCCATGGAGGCTGCTCTGGCCAACACTATCAGTAAGGGAGACCGTGTGCTGAATATCGTGGGAGGTAAATTCGGACAACGTTTTATGCAGATAACCGAAACCCACGGTGGAATTCCTGTAGAACTGGAAGTGGAATGGGGACATGCTGTTAACCCTGATGATGTGCGTTACATCCTGGAAGAGGAAGAAGATATTAAGGCAGTGACCCTTGTACATAATGAAACATCCACTGGTGTGGCTAACCCCATCGAAGAGGTGGGTCGTGTTATGAGGGACTTTGATGCCCTTTATGTTGTGGACACTGTATCATCCCTGGGTGGGGATGATGTGTTTGTGGATGGTTATGGTATTGATATTTGTGTCACCGGCTCTCAGAAGTGCCTAGCTGCCCCTCCAGGTATGGCTGCTATCACCCTAAATGATGATGCATGGGATGTGGTGGATAAAACTGAAAATCAAACTTACTACCTTAACATGAAAAAATACAGGAAAAGTGGAGATGCAAAACCCCCAGAAACACCTTACACTCCTGCAGTTTCATTGATGTATGCCATGCAGGAAGCTCTCAGGGTGATCATGGAAGAAGGTCTGGAAGAACGAATCAACAGACATAAACTTGCAGCTAAAGCTACTCGAAATGGTGTTGCTGCTCTGGGATTAGAATTATTCGCCCAGAAAGACGCAGCCAGTAACACAGTAACCTCAATCATGATGCCTGAAGGT
>JAHKLQ010000056.1 GCA_020854975.1 Methanobacterium sp. | reverse complement strand
GCAAAGTCCAGTAACTGGTCTGCGGCTGCAGTGACTTCTCGGCCCAGCTTGTAGTTCTCGGTGGCTTCCATGTTGAAAGTTGCACCTCCAATGAACTCAGGGTCTGTGCCTTCCTGTTGAACCGCAACCTGCTGAGTCTGGGCGACATAACCAGGGGCTCGCACCAGTACATTAAACAGAGTTCCATTAACCACACCATTATAGGTGAAGTTCAGTTTGTAGAGTGTGTCCGAATATTTGGTCTTATCAAAAGCCACACTGTCATTATTGGAATCTGTGACCGTGATCTCCGGATTGATCTCATCATCATCGTACTCGTAGTCTACATTCACCCAGAGGACAGGATCCACTTCTTCTGAAACATTAATATCAGAAATATTACCCTCACCCCCATTAATAGATGAATCTGCAGCTGAGGCTGCTCCACAAAGAATCACAGCCATCAAAGCCACTAATACGATTATTACTCCTTGTTTTCTCATCATTTTCACCTCCTTTTTGTTTTGAATAGATATTCATTAAAATGTTAAATAGTTAATATATATAAGTCTTATGTTATTACTATTTTGTTGAAATACTACCTTTATGTAATAAAAGTAATAAATGAAGTACTAAATAACAACAGACTTTCAATCAGTTTCCTTCAAGATTAGGAGAGATTACAAGTTTAGCTCAAAACAATGTCTATAAAATAGACTGAATGGGAAAAAAACAGTGCTGGTATCTCTTAAATTTTTTTATTCTTTATTTATATACCTAACTGAATTGATATTTAAAAAAATGGTTCAAATACTCAAAAAAATAAAAAAAAGGGAAATGGATTGGTTTTTTACTGACCGAACAGATTACCTTTGAAGAAGAATCCAATACCAGCTAAGGCTAGTACAGATACAATTCCCACCACGGCATAAGTACCCCATGGAGTGTCATCAGTACCTTCTGGTGCTGCTTTAGTTACTTCATATGCTGTTCCAATATCACCAGCAGAATCTGTGCCAGCATCGGTGGTAGTGGCTGTCTGACTTGCTGCATTAACTGCAGTGCCAGTAGTTCCCACAGAACCACTAGATAAAGTGCTTCCACTTGTTCCTGTTGAAGTTATCAGTCCAGATCCTGTTGAAGAACCTGTTGAAGTTCCTTGGGAAGTTGAACCACCAGTTTCTGAACCACCCTGTACTGGAAGTGTTAAGGGTAATCCTGCAGCATATTGCAGTACGTTTCCACTTTCAAACTGGCCAGAGAGCATAGTGTTCAGATTTTCTCTGTTGATTGGTCGGGTTACTGTTGAGGTTACTATTGGTGTGTTAAAGATTTCTGAAAATTCTTTGTCACCATTGAATATGTCACAAACATCAGAATATCTCTGCTGAACTACTGCACCCCAACCTGCCCATGGGTAACTTAGGGTAAGAATAGTTACTGTTCCAGTACCTGTTTCTTCATTCCACCTTATGAGGACTCCTTCATTTCCAGTACCCATGTTAGGTGTTTGTCCTTCTTCAGTATTTCCTTCAGCAGTGGTAAGTCTCTGGTTGTAGTAGGTTCCTGTTCCTGGTGAGAGACCTAAAAGGTACATGAGTGTATCATCATCACAGTAGTTGGAAGTTGACACATAAATGTACTTTTCACCATCTTCCAGAGGATAATCCTCTAGTACAGAACTAGCAATGAAGAATCCAGGTACACTACCTTCACAGACGTGGTTGTGGAATAACCAAGCCATTAAAATATCAAATGGTGGATCATACTTCGTAACAGATGCAATACCACTTGCTTTGGCTTTACTAGATATTGCTAGGCTGTTTGTAGTGGTGTCATAGTAGATGGTCTTGGTAATCAGGTTTGTACCGTTTATCAAGGTGAAATCAAACCATAACTGGGTCCACATTGAGCTGTGTACAGGTAGTAAGGTTGATCTGCTGATTCTGGATCCTAATACTTCATAGATACCATCCAAGGTCATGTCAGTTGCCTGTCCATTTAGTCTGGCGTAACCAGCTGAGGTTAAGACTTTAAGATCGAAATCATCTTTTTCCAGATTTATACCCATGGCCTTGAAAAGATCTATAGCCATCTGAGCAGCATCAATTCCGATCTGTTTCATCTCAGCAGCTGTTAAAGTTCCTTGAACATAGTTCATGTTCTCTGCTTGTGCTACTACCAGGTTGGGTTGGTTGAGTATGTAATCCATGTCCAGACCGTGAGCTTCCTCTGTACAGATCCAGTTGGCTTCATATCCAGTTAAATAATGCAATTGTGTTTCATTGAGGTTGTCAAAGGCGTAGAGAATTGTCACCAGAGATTCTGGGTTGTTCTGTAATTTCTCCACCATCCATTTGTTGAACTGGAGTTCAGAAGATATACCACTGTATGCATTGAAACCTTTTTCATCCTTGAACATTTGGAGAATGGCCTGTTCATCGAACTTCATTATCACCAGAGTTCCTGTTTTGGTTGTTTTACACCATCGAATAAATCCTGTGATACTGGAGTCACTGTCAGTTTCATATCCAATCCAGGAACGTTTTCCTGGTGTGGCATCCATGGAGTATACAAAGACATCATCATCAGAACCACCCGGCACACCAATAACAGCGTAACTGGTTGCTTCCATATCACTAGCCAGTTCTCCTGGCGGATAATATTTCAGAAGAGTCTGTAACATGGCCTGTCCACTGATAGTTCCAATACACACGTGACCGTGGTAGGCAGCCTGCCTTAATATATCAGTGGAGAGTCCTACTTTCCAAGCATTAGCCAGACTAACGTAACCGAACGCATCATCCCCTAAGGCGGGAACTATGACGTTATCCCATTGATCCTGAGTCATGGTCTCCGAGAAAGTACCAAAATAAGCTGGTGTCAGTGTACCATTACTGAAGAAAGCTGCAGTAAGTGCATTACCATTTCTTACAATAAAACAGAAATCCACAGGATTTGCAATACTTTTCTGAAGAATTAAGAGATTTCCCTGACCATAAGTGATCAGACCGTTTGAACCATTTAAGATACCTTCAATACAGTCTTCAGTGGTAGTACCATTACGATGGGTTATTCCTGCGGTGGTTATGCATAGAACTTCATCTGCGTTTTCAAAGTCCAGTAACTTGTCCGCTTCTTCAGTGACTTGTCGGCCCAGTTTGTAGTTGTCGGTGGCTTGCATGTTGAAAGTTGCACCTCCAATGAATTCAGGGTCTGTGCCTTCCTGTTGAACCGCTACTTGCTGTGTTTGGTCTACGTAGCCAGGGGCTTGTACCAGTACGTTAAACAGGGTTCCATTGGTAACACCATTATAGGTGAAGTTCAGTTTGTAGAGTGTGTCTGAATATTTGGTCTTATCAAAGGCTACACTGTCATTGTTGGAATCTGTGACTGTGAATTCAGGATTGATCTTATCATCTGCATATTCATAAGCAACATTCACCCAGAGGACGGGATCAACTTCTTCTGAAGCATTAATATCAGAAATATTACCCTCACCCCCATTAATAGATGAATCTGCAGCTGAAGCTGCTCCACAAAGAACCACAGCCATCAAAGCCACTAATACGATTATTACTCCTTGTTTTTTCATCATTTTCACCTCCTTTCTTTATTTTAAAAATGGGATGTCAAGACAACATTAAAGTAATACAGTATTTATTATTTATGTTATTATTATGGCCCTGAATATTTTAAAATAGTAATATGTTGAACAATAATTAATACAAACGTGTTGATTTTCATTAATTTGTAATACAAAAATCAATTATACCATTTACTAAAATAAAACTATCAATGAATATTTGAACAAAAAAAGATTAACGGATACTTAGTTTGTATTTTTTTGACCAGCAATGAATAAATGAAAATGAAGAAAATATGTTATAAAAAAAAGTTATTACCCCAAAAAAAGAAAGGGGGAAAAAATTGATTCTACCTCATGCGGAAGTATCCAAATCCAATTAAACCAACTAACACAATAACTCCAATGATAGCTGCTGCTGGTAAACCAGAATCAGAAGTTCCAGAATTACCCTCTTTAGTAACCTCATAGGCCTTGGCTTCACCTTGTTCACCAGGACTGGCACTCTCCTCAGACTGAGACTGTTCACCAG
>JAHKLQ010000226.1 GCA_020854975.1 Methanobacterium sp. | reverse complement strand
GTGAAAAAATGGTAATAGCAAAACCAGAATGGTTTAAAAAGAAAAAAGGCTTTTTCAGTTTTGAAATGACCTGGCAGGGAACTCTTTATTTAATAGCCACGGTTTCTTTGATTTTTATAGGGATGATGTTACCTCAAAACATGCTAATTAGTCTACCTATCATTGGATTGTTTTTATTCTTATTTTTTGACATGATATATGCCTCTTTACAATCAATGGATGAACGAGAGAGATCACACTATTCTATTGCCATGAGAAATGCTGCTTGGGGAATGATAATAACTATGATCATAGTTACCACAATTTTATCCAGTTTTAATGGAATTAAAGATAATTTGGGTGTATTAATCATGATCACGGCATTTGTTGGAGCTATAATAAATTTTAGCACGCGATACAAACTGGAAAAGGAGAGTTGATAGAAAATAAATGATCATCTGTTGAAACCATGAAAACAAAAATTAAAAAGTACAGAAAAGAGCTCAAAATGACTCAAGAAGAGCTGGCAGAAGCTGTGGATGTAACCAGGCAAACCATCATAGCCCTGGAACAGGGAAGATACAATCCTTCTTTGATTCTAGCTTACAATGTAACCAAAGCCTTGCAGAAAAGGTATATTGAGGATGTGTTTGCGCTGGATGAAATTGATTGAGATCTTACTAGAGATTTTACTAGGAGATTAGGTAATACTTATATAGTATGAATTGAATAAGAAATTCTCTGAAATTATTAAAGGAGGCGGAAAGTTTGGGTATTTACAGTCTATCATTTAAAAATCTTAAAAGAAGAAAACTCAGAAGTGCCCTGACCATGCTGGGCATAATCATTGGAGTGGCCACCCTGGTGCTTCTCATGGGTGCAGGAACCGGAATGCAATCCTACATGAAGGAACAAACCGAAACCATGATGGGAGATATTTCCATCTACAACAGTTCCGGAGGAGGATACATGGGCAGTGGAGATTCATATCTGGATCAGGAAACTGTCTCTAAAATTAAAAACATGTCACAACTTTACGATTTTAAAGAAGAAGTTCAGTTCACCACGGATATGGATAAAACACCCATATATGTGGTGGGAATGTCTGACTGGGACCAAGTGAAAATAAATGGAACCCCTGGTGTAGTTATTAACCAGTTCCTAGTTGACACCTTTGGTTACAAGATTGGCAGTAACATCACCATTAAAGACCAGGACTTCACAGTAACTGGCATAACCCAACAGAGCACTGGTATGGGGATGGGAATTGTATATTTGGACATAGATAAAGCTCTACCCTTAAACGATAACAAAATATCTAGTATCACAGCCAGTGCCAGAGGAGACCCTGAAACTGCGAAAAATGAAGTGGAAAGCCAGGTTCCAGACACCATGGCCATGACTCAATCTGACTTCACTAAACAGATTGATGACATGATGAACGGCATAATGCTCTTCATAGGGGCCATTGCCAGCATAGGCTTAATAGTAGGAGTTATAAGCATTGTGAACATCATGTTGGTGAACGTAACAGAAAGAACCAGAGAAATAGGGGTTTTAAAAGCCATAGGATTCACCAACCAGGAAGTACTGGGCAGTATACTCATGGAAGCAGGGCTACTGGGGTTCATAGGGGCTATGGTAGGTCTCATCATTGCAGCCATACTCCTTCAACTGGCTATCATCATATTCGGCCCACAACTGGGAATGGAAGATATGTCTCTGGCTTACATGCTTCCTGCCTGGTTAGTTCTGGCAGTAGTGGGTGGAGCTACATTTTTAAGTATTTTAGCCGGCCTTTATCCGGCATGGAGAGCATCCAGACTTAACGTGGTGGAGGCGTTGCGTTATGACTGATATACTGGAAATAAAAGAAGCATGGAAAACTTATAAAATGGGAACTGAGGAAGTAAACGCCCTTAGAGGAGTCAACTTCAACTTGGAAGAAGGTAGCTTCCTGGCAGTTATGGGACCATCTGGTTCAGGTAAATCCACCCTCCTACATCTGGCAGGAATGTTGGATCTCCCCAGTAAAGGAGACGTAATCCTTAAAGGAAAAAACATAAGTGATCTCTCCGGGAAAGAACAGGCCCATCTAAGGAGAAACCAGATAGGATTTGTTTTTCAGCGTTTTAACCTGCTTTCCCAGTTAACGGCCATGGAAAATGTGATGCTACCCATGTTAAAACAAGACAAAGAGAAAGCCCAGGAAATATTGGATCGTGTGGGATTGGAAGGAAAATATGACCGGTTACCTACTCAGTTATCTGGTGGAGAAGAACAGAGAGTGGCCATAGCCCGTGCCCTGGCCAACGATCCTTTGTTAATACTGGCCGATGAACCCACCGGTGAACTGGACACCCACAACAGCAGGATGATCATGGAACTGTTAACCAAGTTGAACCAGGAGGGCATGAGTATCATCATCGTCACCCACGACCCAATGGCAGCGGAATATGCTCATAAAACTGTTGAAATGAGAGATGGCAAAATTTTTAGCTAAATGAATGGGGGAAAGGATTTTCTCTCTAAAAGGATATAATAAAACATGTAAAGAGAATCATGAAAATCCCCACCACCCTCATCAAAATAATGGCCCTCTCCAGGAAAGAAGCACGGGACATCCTTCAAAACAAGATATACATACTGGTAGCTCTGGTTCAAATATTCATAATCATAGGGGCAGTAGGCCTAGTGGCAGTAGCAGCTGTGGCCAGTGACCCTGCCCTCCTGGACCAGATAGGGGTAACTTCCACCCTCAACGTAGGATTACCTCAGAATCTGCAGGGATCAACCCTGGCAAAATACCTGGAAGAACAGAAACTAACCTTAAATTATTACAATACCACTGATGAAGCTAAACCATTACTCGGCAATAAACTGGTGGCAATAGTTGACATTTCGCCATCAGGAGAAGTAACAGCACAGGTAGATAATTCCAACGTGTTTTATCCAGTGCTATCCACTAAAATCAATGATGCTGTGAACAATTACAACACCGAAAAAACTCTCCTGAACACGGGTTTAAATGAAAGCCAGGTAAACAGCATTCAAAACCCAGTAAACTTCCAGATAGTTAAAATTAATGAAGATAAAGCCGTTCCCATTGCCTTAGACAGTTCATATTTCGTGGAGGTTATCTATGGATTCATAGTACCTTTCATCCTCCTTTTACCATTTTTCCTGGCCAGTAACATCGTAACTGACAGTGTAGTGGGGGAAAAAGAGAGGAAAACCTTTGAAGTGCTTTTAATGACTCCCCTCTCCAGTTACATGGTTGTAATGGGTAAAATAATTCCCATACTGATCTTCTCCCTCATACAGTGCCTGGCATGGATTCTGGTCCTG
>JAHKLQ010000101.1 GCA_020854975.1 Methanobacterium sp. | reverse complement strand
CAAAGCAGATTCTAGGTTAATTATATATGAATATTCCCCTTAAAATAATTAAATCTTTTCATTTTTCAAGTTAGTATTAGATAAATAGTATAATTTCATAATGAAGACTTCATCTAAAGATTGAAAAAGTAATAATTAAAAAAATGGTGTCTTAAAGGTAGCTGCGGTCCACATGGTCGTTGGGAGTACCTTTTCTACTAGAATGCATCTTCTGGGAACTTGACATATCCTTCTCCATTGCCTGTTCAAAGGATTGATAGCGTTCTAAAATCTGGTCTTCGATGGATATGGCATTTTTCACAGCGAAATTTATGTGTCGATCCTTAATTAACTCACTTGATTCCATAACTGCCAGATCACCTGCCATACGTACCAGACCACCTAGATCTCGAAGTCTTAATGTTAAAGCATCCTTCTGGTCATCTATGATCCGGGCTCTTTTCCTGGCTTCTTCCACAATTATTTCCACGGCATTCCTGGTGGCGTGAGGTATTTTTCCATCCATTTCAATCTCTTGAGCCACAAATTGAGCTAATTTTGCTTGATTTTCTTCTGTATCAGGCATGAATGTCCTCATCAGTATTTCATATCCTTCTCCCTGTATACGGGAACGTAGGGGTGGAAGTATATATTGAAGGTCACGGATGTTACAGGCACCAATGAAAATGAAATCACAAGGAACATCTTCTACTTTAACCGAGCTTCCAGCGCTTTGAGGATTTCTACCCACAATAGGGAAGACTTTATCTTGCATGGCACTAAGGATGTAGCGCTGTAAAGGGGCTATATGGACTATTTCATCAATGAACAGCACCCCTTCATGGGCTTCATGCACTGCTCCCGGTACAACTCTTTCATAGGGTTGAGTTCCCAGATCAGGGTGCCCCCCATATGGATCATGCCTTACATCCCCCAATAATTCTGTTTCGCTGGCTCCTGTAGCCTGAATGAAACTTTTACGCTTTAGGGGGACAATGATATTTTTAGGTTTTTCTTCAACCATTTCCCGCCTTTTTTCAAGTGCATGCTGGTCAAGGATCTTGACTCTATCCCCATCTGCCCTTTCATAGATAACCACCTCTTCACGGCCGTGGTTCATGCGGGTGGTGGTTACTCGGTCCTGAGGAATGTTCACTGGCCCACTGTTCATTTCGAACATTCCTAAAAGATCACCTAAATGTTTTCTGCGGGCGTTAAGGTGGGAATATTTATCAGCTCCACAATTGGGACATATACTCTGATAGGCATTAGTATAACTCTCACAATTGGGACATCTGAATCCCAATCGTTCTGCAACCAGTTCAGGAACTTCTTGAGGAGTAACTAAGTCCCCTTCTGCTCGTTGTAATTCTTTTAGTTCTCCTTCTATTTCTTTCCTGGTTTTAACTTCAACAAATGGTCTCTCTGGCCTTTCAGGATTGTGCACAACAGTTATTTCCTCTTGTACTTCGGTTAGATGGACTGAAATGGCTTTAGCTATTAGTGACTTTCCTATACCTGGAGGTCCTACCAATAAAAGATTTCGACGTTGTTTGGCAGCTATTCTCACAAATCTTAAAATATCATCATGCCCAATAACTCTTTCCAGGGGATCTTTAGGTATTAAAATATCTGCAGTGCTTTCAATATCTCCTAAAAACTCATTTTTCATGTTGATGTACATGATTGCCTCACAACTTTAAATTTTTTTTATAATTCTTTAAACTGATGGAAATGATAAGGGAAAATTACGTGCATAAATGAACAATACTACTTGAATGATTCTTATTGAAAATAAAATGGTTAGATAGTTATCCACTAAAAAATTCTGGGATTAACTATCTTCTAGGAACTATCAGTATTCTTTTGATATTTATCTGGTAATGATTTTTAGTGGACTGGGCTTTTTAACAACCTCACTCATACGTACAGCGACAATTTGCTTTATTCCTTTGTCTTTAGCAATGTCAATGAGTCTTTGACTTACCACTCCATCAAAGACCACAGCGTATGCTCCCTCATTTTGCAAACTTTTCAGTTCATCATAGAGTGATTCTACCTTAACTTCCTTAAGAATGTTTAGAGCATCATCCAGGATCTCTGCGTTTCCTGAACCTTCCACATCTTTCAATATTCCTTTCAGGAGTTTTATTTTATCAGGTGTTTTGTCTGCTGCCTTTTTTTCAGGTTTAGCTAGCTTTATCCCCATATCATGATAAATCTGCTCTACTGGTATTTTATCTCTTAAAGCTACCATAACCTCATCTTTGGTGAGGTCTTCTACTTCTTTACCTCTAGGAGCTCTGGTTACGTAGTCAAGTTCCCCCACTTGAAGTAGTTCCTTAAGAATTAAGTCACCACCCCTATCTCCATCTAAAAAAGCTGTCACTGTCTTTTTCTTGGTTAACTCTGCCACGGTTTTGGGTACACTGACTCCTTCCACTGCTATGGCGTTTTTAACACCATATCGAAGCAGGTTTAAGACATCAGCCCGGCCTTCCACTACCAATATGGCATCAGAAGATGCTACATTGGGACCTGCAGGGAGTTTATCATGACCAAAATCAGTGATTTCGTGGATGCGCATGGCCTCTTTAACTTCTTCAATCATTTTGAGGCTTTCTGGGGTGACCTCTTCCATCATCCCCTTGTAGAGTTCCTTGGCCCGGTCTACCACTTTCCTTCTTTTAACAGCTCGGACATCTTCCACTTTGTTAACCTGTATGTAAGCTTCACAGGGTCCCACTCTGTTTATGGTCTCCAGAGATGCAGCTAGTATGGCTGTTTCCACTCGATCTAGGCTGGAGGGGATTACAATTTCCCCTTTGGATCTGCCGGCTTTTGAGTTGATATTCACCTTGATTCTGCCTATTCTACCAGTCTTCTGCAGTTCCCTTAAATCTAAATCATTACTTAAAAGTCCTTCTGTTTGTCCGAATATGGCTCCCACCACATCCGGTTTTTCCACAATTCCGTTAGCATTAATTTGAGCATGAATAAGATATTTAGTTGTACTGATTTCTTCTTTAGTTCCCATATTTGGGCCTCCATCAATGTATAGATACTACTGATAAAATGAGGCTAGTGTATCAATTGCAGCCTGAAGATCAGTATCTGGATAATACTACTAATGATAGTAATACCATTGCCCACCAGTGGGGTTTTCTTCAAGTTCCAGTTGCTCCAGGTGCCGAGGGAGGCTCTCGATATCCTTAATAAAACGTCGGGTAATTCCCATAAGGGTTCTCCGCAAACGGAGGTCCGGATGAGAACCGAGGCTTTGAATATCCTCTGATAATCTTTTGGCAAGCTGATTGCCTTTTCGATCAAAGTCAGTTAATATAACTACTCTTGATGATGATTGAGCCGCTATCTCTGCTATTTCAAAGAGTTTGAGTCCTGAACCGGAAACTTTAATAAAATTCCCATTTACCCCTAGTTCTCTCAAGGCCTTTTCATCCTTTTGACCTTCAATCAGAACTGGAATTCCCTGTTCTCCACAAATTTTAAGCTCTTCGATTAAACTGGACAACTTTATAAAACTCATGTTAAACCTTTTGATGGTGCTAATAAGTATCTACAGAATAATATACACTATCTCCTATATAAAATTGAAGTAGATATCAATACTTCTTTCCCACTAAAATTGTCTAAACAAATTTATATGGCCCAATAAAATTAATGATAATTTTTTTAGTAATTTAAAGAATATATATGGAGTTATATCCCTTTTAAATATATTTCTTTTATTTTACAGTGCTTCCTGTGGGCATAAAGTTTTATAATATCCTCAATAAAGAATTTATACAGGTAACTATTACATGTAATGTACAATAAAAAATTTGATGATAAATTAATTGGAGGACCTAAAATTGGCAAAAGGTCTTATAAGAATAGTTTTAGACATATTAAAACCACATGAACCCACTTTACCAAATTTTGCTAAATTTTTAAGCGAAGTCAGTGGTGTAGAAGGGGTTAATGTTACTTTAATGGAAATTGACAAGGAAACTGAGAATATCAAAGTTACTATGCAAGGTAACGACTTGGACTTTGAGGAAATTACTAAAGCCATTGAACAATATGGTGGTTCCATTCACAGTGTGGATGAGGTTGTTGCCGGTAGAACCATGGTTGAAGAAGTTACCACACCACAGGATTAATTCCTTAAATTAAAACATAGGATGTCTTTTATGGCTAAAAAAATTGAAATATCTCCTGAGTCTATTTTAGAAAAATTTTCAGCCCCCAAAGAAGAGGCGGATTTTCTACACTCAAACATTCCTACATCCCAAATTTCAGATGCTCTAAAAACCATCACCTGTGAAAACGGAGTTATCCAAGGGATAAAACCAATAAAAGAAAATAGTAGGATAATGGGAAGGATAGTTACGGTTAAAACAGATCCCGATGATTGGGGAACTTCTCTTAAAGGTATCGATGTTGCTCAAGAAGGAGACGTGCTTTTAATTGATTCTGCAAATAGTTTTAGTGCAGTTTGGGGGGAGTTGACCTCTAGTTCCTCTAAAAAAAAAGGCATTATCGGTACTGTGATTTACGGTGCCGTGCGTGATGTGGAAGCTGTTAGAAATCTGGATTACCCTGTTTATTCATGCCATATAGTTCCCTGTGCAGGTGAAGCTAAAGGAGAAGGTGAAATTAATATTCCTCTAGAATGCGGAGGAGTGAAAGTTAAACCTGGTGATTGGATTATTGGAGATGATTGCGGAGTAGTTGTGGTACCATCAAAACACTTCAAAGAAGTAATGGAAGCCGCATCCCAGATAAAAGAGAAAGAAAACGAGATAATTCGCCGTTTAGAAGATGGATGGTCTTTATCTGAAATCTTAGGACTTTAAAAATATAAAAAAATAATTCTATAACTTATTACTATCTAATCCATAGAATCTATTATCTAAATTTACTGTTATCCAGTAAACAGTAACCTACTGTGAATAATATCAGTGAAATTACATTCAAGCATTTGGAAGTTTTAGATAGATAAGTTTTAAACCAACTAAGGCATTTAGATTATTATAAACCAATTTTGAGGTGCCTAATGGAAGACACTTACGGATTTATTCGAGAACATAAATGGAAGATTATAATTTCATTTGCCTTGGCTGCATTCTTTATATTTGCCATTACTTTTCTCATAGGCTTAGGTGACGTGTTAAATGCTTTAGAAAGGGCTAGTTGGGAACTAATCCTTCTAAACTTTATCATAGAGGGTGTCATAATCTTAATCTGGGCTTTAAGGTGGAAACTAATTCTAGAAGTAGTAGATGAATCTCCCAAGTACATCACTGTGTTAACTATGCTCTTTGCTAGTTTATTCGGGAATAATGTTACTCCTGGTTCTGCAGGGGGTGAGCCATTACGTGCTTATATATTGAGAGAAGTAGAAGGAACACCCTTTGAGATAGGTTTTGCTTCTTCCACAGCTGATCGAGTTTTTGAATTTTTACCTTTTGTTTTAATATCCATTATTGCTGCTTTATTCCTTCTGAGCTGGGAAATTCCCCCACTTACCAGGATA
The DNA here is from genome assembly GCA_020854975.1 of Methanobacterium sp. Classification (GTDB taxonomy): domain Archaea; phylum Methanobacteriota; class Methanobacteria; order Methanobacteriales; family Methanobacteriaceae; genus Methanobacterium; species Methanobacterium ferruginis. The sequence goes on along the minus strand of JAHKLQ010000101.1, from coordinate 2,507 downwards.
ATTGTGGTGATAATGATAGCATTGACCATTGTATTATTCAGTATAATGATATACGCAGGTCTTAGAAGAGAAATCGCACAGCGGATAATCATTTCCATAGCCAAGTCAATTTATCCTACCTTCAACCGTTTGACTAAAAAAGAAATTTCTTTTATGGAAATAAGTGAAAAACTTATTTTTTATGTTAACAGGTTTTCAAATGGTTTTGTTATGTCCTTACAGGACCGTAAGGTATTTATTATTGGTTTTTTTATTTCATTCGCTATGTGGGGTTTGGATATGGTCCGAATGTATGTTTGTTTTAGTTCATTGGGAACATACCCTCCTATTCTTCCCTTAGTGATTATTTACACCATTGGAATTTTCATATCTTTCCTTCCCCTTCTTCCTGGGGCGTGGGGTATACGTGAAGCAACATTAATCGGTCTTTTTGCCGTTATCGGAATATCCGCAGATATAGTGATGGCTGCAAGTATTATTGACCGTTTAGCTAGTTATATAGCTCCCACCATTATCGGTGCCTTGGCCGCACTCTATTACGGACGAAAGGTAAAAAATATGGATACCAAGACCAAAGAGACAGACATAAAAACAGGTTAGGAATATTAAGAGCTGTTGTAGTGAACTGTGAAAGACTTTTAGTGATCTATAATTTAAAACTATCGAAACATTTATATAGAAGTTCAATAAAGATAATAGTATATAAAATTTTCGGTTTAGTGCATGAAGAAACTTGGAAAAATACTGCATTTGTCTAACCGAGGGCGAATTATACTCCGATCACATCAAACACCCGCCTTGGGACTGTCTGTTTTTAACTCTCACCACAAGAAAGTGGGGTATATTCACGATGTTTTTGGACCTACCAAAGATCCCTATATCTCAGTGAAAATAATACGTGCATCAAATTCTAAAAAGTTTGAAAACCGAGTTGGAGAGACTCTTTATGTACCTAAACAATCTAAGAAGAAATGGGGGCGACGGAAACGAAGCAAGAATTAGTTGAAAAAAATCCTGAAATTACTAAAGAAAAGACGGAAGTTTCAGGAAAAGAACAGATGAAACAGGACATGTCCGAAATCGAAAAAATAGAGACAAAATGTCCTGAATGTCAATCTGAAAAACTTATAAATGATCACGAACGTGGAGAAATTGTCTGCGGCGCCTGTGGTCTGGTTATTGACGATAACCTAGTAGATATGGGCCCAGAATGGAGAGCCTTCGACCATGAACAGCGTGACAAGAGAACCAGGGTAGGTGCACCCATAACCTACACCATCCACGACAAAGGTCTTTCCACCATGATCGACTGGAGGAACAAGGATATCTACGGAAGAGATATCCCCGCCAGAAACAGGGCTCAATGGTACCGTCTCCGGAAATGGCAGAGAAAAATCAGGATTTCAGGTGCCACTGAACGTAACTTGGCCTTTGCCCTCTCTGAACTGGACCGTGACTCCTCCAGATTAGGACTCCCCCGAAGCGTTAGGGAAGCCGCATCAGTAGTATACCGTAACGCCGTGGAGAACAAACTCATCAGAGGAAGAAGCATTGAAGGTGTAGTTGCAGCATCATTATATGCCGCTTGCAGAAGGTGCAACGTGCCCAGAACCCTGGATGAGATTGCAGAGGTATCACGGGTGAGTAAAAAAGAAGTGGGTAGAACTTACCGTTTCTTGACCAGAGAACTGAATATCAAATTACCCCCTACCAGCCCAGTTGATTATGTGCCTCGTTTTGCCAGTGAACTGAACCTTTCAGGGGAAGTTCAGTCTAAAGCCATAGAAATCATAGAAAAAGCCATGGAAAAAGGTTTAACCTCAGGTAGAGGACCCACAGGAGTAGCTGCTGCTGCCCTTTATATTGCCTCAGTATTACTCGGTGAGAGGAAAACCCAACGCGATGTGGCCGATATAGCTGGAGTTACTGAAGTTACGATCCGTAACCGTTACAAAGAACTCACAGAACAATTAGATATGGGTGTTACCCTCTAATACCTTTTAAGTGTGGATTGTGAAATATAGGTTTTCCTATGTTCACAAACTTTTTAATTTTCCTACGCATCACCAAATTAAAAACAATTAACCAATGTAACAATAAAATTTTTAAAATATTAATTAACAAAATAGTCATTCGAACAAAATAGTTTTAGATAATATAATTTTTAAATCGTTTAGTCGACGAAAATCAACGAAAAAAATAAGGAGAACCAATTATGTCTGTAGATTTTTATAAAAAAATAATGGAAATTTCAAAGGTAATGGAAGAAAAAGGTGATGGAATCAGTTATATCCGTAACAAAAGTGATAATTACACCATTGGAACCAAAAAATACAGTGAAGAAATAGCCAAGTATTTAGATGAACACTTTGAATCCTGGGAAGGTAGTGAAGCCCAGTTAAGTAAAAAGAAAGGTAAAAACAAACAAATTAATGGTAAAAAAGTGGGTTACCTGTGGAAGATCCCTATTACCGAAAGTGAATAAATTTCCTATCTTTTTAAAATTT
>JAHKLQ010000066.1 GCA_020854975.1 Methanobacterium sp. | reverse complement strand
TTATTTATAATGGTTTCCACCTCATTTCTGGACATATAAGGCAGTATATCTTCACGGTAAAGCATTCGCATCATGGTTTTATCCAGATCTGTGTATTCAGTGAGGTCGGGACCATACTTACATAATACACTGTTCTGGTTCTGATTATGGTGCAGGCCAAGAGCATGGGCCAGTTCATGCACTATAACATGGGAACGTCGTTCCTGACTCTTCTGGTCAGTTCCTATAAAGACTCTGGCTTTGAAAATTTCCCCTGCAGAGTTACCTCCATAGATATCACTGGTGCTCACCCTCCACATGGTAAATCCATCAGCTTCTAATGGATCAACAGAATACTGGCTAAATTCAGAATGAGGGATGAAGTATACTTCCATATCTGCTTCCATCTGGTTTCTATCATCTATTTCAAGATGTATATTTTTAACATTATTGTTAATATCATCAATAGCCTGGTTGAGTGTGTTCATATCTTCATCAGTGGGTGAACCTATAACTTTGATTCTAACCACGTTAATATTCCATTTACCCACATTATTGTAATTATTACCATAATCATCAGGACTGAAAGCACTTTCCAGAAAACAATCAATCTCTTCATCACTGTATTTCTCATATTCATTAAAACCAAAAACAGCATAACTACTATTTCTATAGGTTATAAAACATGCAGATATAACTATTATTGCTATTACTACCATTAATGCACTTATTCTAAACAGGTTACCAGATAAAATTATTTTATTAGTTTTTCCAACCATTTCAGGAGCATTATCATCATTAGTTAATCCGTAGGTATCATCCTCTTCATAGAGTTCATGATCTTCAGGATATTTTTCATCAGGATATTCAGAACCTTCATCAGAATACCCAGAACCTTCATCAGGATATTCAGAACCTTCAAAATCAGAGTCTTCTGTATTATCTTCAAGATCCTCAGAATCAAAATCTTCCAGGTTTAGTTCTTCCAGGGATTCAATGTATCTTAAATCTCCACCACATTGGCACTTATCACTGAAATCATCTGGAGATTCACCCTCCTGAAGCTGATAATAACCCCCACATTTCATACAGACCAGATAAGGCATACTAAATCATCCCTGATTCATTTAAAAAAAAAAAGGTGTTAAGTATCTAAAATCACCTGCACCATACATCCGTTTTCTTTTTCAATTTCCATAAGATGAAAGGTAACTGCCTTAACCTCATCTCTTACTTCATGGGTGGCCTGATTGAATTCTTCCCCCCAGACTTCAGCATGGATGGTGAAATTTACCGGACCTTTTTGTGTTATGTGAACTGTGAAAAGTGAGAAAACCAGTCCTTCATAGTCCTGTAAAAAGAGTAATTCACTGAGCCAATCATAAAGGAGTGCTTTTTCATCTTCAGATTCCAGTTGTATCTCTCGTTTTACTGTTGGCTTTATCTGTGAGGTGTCAGTCATGACTTCAAAGGTGGCCAGGGCTGCATTCTGGAAAGCCTCCTCCAAATTCTGACCATAAGCCCGGAAGCCAACATCGGCAGTAACATCAAAAAATTCAAAGTTGGGTCTGGTTATTTTTTTATCCACAAGTAAACCTCTTTTATTGGGCAATAACTAGCTAAAGGGGATTCACCCTAAACTTATCAGGCCACTTCACGGGGGAAATCTTCCCGTACCTTTTTGGGTTCCAATCCTCTGCCCAGTTTCTGAGCTATCTGTTCATAGTATTCCCTGGTTTTAGGAGTTGTGGAAGGATTTATCTTCTTCAAAGCAGCTTTAAAATGTTTGTAAGATACTTTTGGGATGTTCATATCTTCATGAAGGGCTATCATTCCTGCTTTACGACATAAAACCTCTATATCTGCACCAGAATATCCTTCTGTTTTTTTAGCCAGTTCTTTAAGTTTAACATCATCATCTAAAGCCATATGTTTAGCGTGAACATTGAGAATCTCCTTTCTTGCTTCCTCATCAGGAGGTGGTACCAGTACCACTTCATCAAATCGTCCTGGACGCAACAATGCAGGATCCATTAAGTCTGGCCGGTTAGTTGCACCTATAACCACCACTCCACGTAGTTCTTCCAAGCCATCCATTTCTGAGAGAATGGTGTTGACCATGCGCTCGGTTACCCGTGGTTCACCAGCTGCAGAGCCTCTTATGGGAGCTATGGCATCAATTTCATCAAAAAATATTATACATGGCGATGCTTGTTTGGCTTTTTTGAATATTTCTGCTATTTTCCTTTCAGATTCACCGAACCATTTGCTCAGTATCTCGGATCCTTTAACTGAAATAAAGTTAGCCTTAGATTCTGTGGCCACGGCCTTGGTGAGTAGGGTTTTCCCAGTTCCTGGGGGTCCGAATAAAAGGATACCCTTGGATGGTTGTATTCCAATACGCTGGAAGGAGGAAATATTACTTAAGGGCCATTCCACTACTTCTTTCAGGCTTTCTTTTAGTTCATCCAGTCCACCTATATCCTCCCAGTGCACATTGGGTACTTCAATGAATACTTCTCGCAGAGCAGAGGGGCTGATGGATTTCATGGAATCCATGAAATCATTTTTAGTGACAAAGAGTTTTTCCAGGGCATCCTGAGATATACGCTGTTCTTCTAAGTCTATGTCAGGTAAAACTCTTCTTAAAGCGTTCATTGCAGCTTCTCGGCAGAGTGCTGCCAGATCTGCTCCTACAAATCCGTGGGTGGTTTCAGCTAGCTTATTCATATCCACATCATCATCTATGGGCATGGCACGAGTGTGTATCTCCAGTATTTCTATTCTACCTTCCCTGTCGGGTACGCGTAATTCAATTTCCCGATCGAAACGGCCCGGTCGGCGCAGGGCAGGGTCCAAAGCATCAGGACGGTTGGTGGCACCGATAACTATGACTTTTCCTCTTTCTTTAAGTCCATCCATCAGGGCCAATATCTGGGCTACCACCCTTCGTTCCACTTCGCCCGTGACTTCTTCCCTTTTAGGAGCTATTGCATCTATTTCATCTATGAAAATTACTGTAGGGGCGTTTTCAGCTGCTTCTTCAAATATTTCTCGTATTTTTTTCTCAGCCTCTCCCACAAATTTGCTCATTACTTCCGGTCCGTTGATGGCCACGAAATTTGATCCGCTTTCACTGGCAACTGCTTTGGCCAGTAAAGTCTTCCCAGTGCCCGGTGCTCCATGGAGGAGTACTCCCTTAGGCGGGTCTATCCCCAATCTGTCAAATATTTCAGGGTGGCGGAGTGGGAGTTCTATCATTTCACGAACTTTTGATATCTCTTTTTTAAGTCCACCCACATCATCATAAGTCACATCAGGTACCTTTTTCTCCATGACTTCCACTGCTTCAGGTCTGACTTCTACCTGAGTGGTGTCGTTGATACGTACCACTCCTGCTGGACTGGATGAAACCACGGTGAATTTGATTTCTCCCAGAGAGAATGGTGTGGTGGCTTCGAAGAATTCACGGAATATGTCTTCAGAGCCTGGAAATTCCCTTAAAGTTTCTTTAGTTCTTCGGGGAGATACTAAGGCCAGTACATCACCCCTAGTAACTGCCCTTCCCATGAGGTTTCTTTTGATAATGTCTCCTGAGGCCATGATGCGCATACCCTTAGCTGCTGGGGCAATAACCACTTTACTGGCCATTCTGGGCTGTATTTTACGGATGGTGATGGTTTCTCCAATGGATGTTCCGGCATTGGAACGGGTAAGTCCATCCATACGTACAATTTCCAGACCTACATCTGCAGGGTAGGAGTTACCGGCAATGGCCCCGGTGGTTCTTTTACCAATTATTTCCACAATATCACCGGGAGATGCACCTATTTTACTCATTAACTCATGGTCTATGCGGACCATTCCTTTGCCCACATCCTGTTGCAATGCTTCAGCAACCCTTAACTCTATTTCGCCACTTTCAGGCAATTTATTACCTCCAGAGAGTTAAAACAAATTGTTTTGATTGTATTGTTTTATCTACATCTATCTTGACTTATTACTTTTCTGGTGAGGTTTAATCTATGTGGAAGATGATTTAAATTTTTGTTGATTTCCCCCATAGCCGGGATTAACCTGGAGATTACTTCTCAGGTGCTCTCTATCTCTTCCCTTAAATATGTTAAATACCCTATTCCTTAATAAAAGAGGGATATAATGCAAAAAAGTTACAGAAACAATCAAATTCCAGATTTAAGAAGAAAAACTCAGTATAGGGACGAAATAGACCTACGATACCTGGGTATGCGTTACTTTGTGCCTATGATAATCATGATTACCGTACTCATGATAGGGGTGATGATGGTGGTAGCAGCTCCTAACTCTAATTTCCCGGCCACTATCTAGTTCTTTTTAAATTTCTGAGGGGGTCCTAGCTCAGATAAATAATTCAGTTAGAGTTTCAGTTAACTGAGTTAAAAGAAAAAAAATAGAAATTAATTATATACTTTTTATTATTAAGCCTCTACTCCAGGTCCTGTTTCGACATCTGGTGTCTCTGGGGTTTCTTCTTGAGCTGGCTGTTGAGTGTTTCCCTGATTTGATGTTGTATCACTTGTGCTGGTGCCTGTATTTGTATTTGTTGTGGATGTGCTTGTAGTTGATCTGCTGCTGGTCTGATCAGAGGAAGTTTGCTGGGAATCTTCTGTGTTGTCAGGTTCTGTGCTGGTAAGGGTTTCATCCGTTGAAGTAGTGTTTTGTTCTGCGGTGCCCAATTGGGTTAAAGCCTGGTTTGAATCTGATTGTGAGCCTAAAGCCCCTGGAATTCCATAAAGACCAATACATAAAATCAATATAATGGGTACCATTCCACCCATTAATTTATGATCTTTGTTCATCTATATCTCACCTTGTTCAATTGTTATACACGAGGTATATATTAAAGGTTATGTTCTTTTAAAGAATTTATGTTATTTAAGTGAGTCTAATAACCATGAACTTATAAATGAATTTCAGTCTAAAGGTTATGACACAGGTCTAAAGGTTATGACACAGTTATTTATAAATCAATAAAAGGTAAAATATTCACTTTTACTAGGAGTAATATTGTACTAATTATATTGTACTAATTATAAAGATTTAATAATAGTCAGGACTCTATCTCTAGTGGAGGATCATAATGAAAGGAGCATCATCAAAAGATTTAATGATAATTTTGGTATTGGCAATAATCACCACCATATTTACTTCAACAGCCCTATTTAGAAACTACACCCTGGATATTGTCCTCTTTATACTGATTTTTATAGGCTCGGGATATGCATTAATCTCTGTTCTTTACCCTGAAGAAAATTTTCAGGGTCTTTTAAGAAAACCCATACTGATCATGGAAATGAGTGTGTTTTTAACCATTTTAACCAGTGTGATATTGAAATACTCACCATTAGGACTTCAATTAAGAGATTTAATTTTGATTTTATCACTAATCACCCTACTCCTTGCAGTTACATCTTATATCCTCCGAAGAAGTTATCTTAAACCAGACTTAAAAGAAACACCTGTCAGTGAGCAAGTTGCTGAAAAATCTATTCAAAAGACATTCCAACCTTCCAAGGAGGTAACTGAACCTTCCAAAGAAATAACTCTACCTTTCAAGGCGGTTTTACCTAAAAATATTATAATTTTCACCTTGCTGAGTTTACTGATGTTGATTACTGTTTTAATTCCTCCTTTGAACAAAACCCCTATCTGGATGGTTCCAGGTAGTTTATTCATATTATTCATACCAGGTTATCTGTTACTGGCTGTGATGTTTCCTAAAAATGATGACTTGGAATTGGTTGAACGTTTTGGACTGGGTTGTGGAGGAAGTTTAATTCTGACGTCTTTAATTGGTTTAGCCTTTAATTACACTCCCTGGAGTATTCGTTTAGAACTCATACTTATTGTTCTCGCTGTTTTCAGTTTAATCTTCTGTTTCATAAGTTTCATGAAACTGAAAAAAGTCCCAAGAGAAAGGAGACTACACATTCTGAAATTGGAGAAGGTGCTGAGTATTTTCCTCATCATCTGCATCCTTCTGACTGTAGCCACCTCTGTCTATATATTTTTAAGTCCAGAATCCCTGAATACTGGTCATTCCACAGGGTTTTATGTTAGCGGAGTGGAACTGAATAACAGTAACTACGCTCTCAATTTAACCTCCGGAGAAAAAACCAATCTAACTATGGTTCTGGAGAACCATGAAGGTTCTACAATGAATTATCAGGTAGTGGTAATGGTAAATAACCTCACTCTTAAGCAGAGTAATGTTACCCTGGAAAATAACCAGAGAATGGAGATTCCTCTGAATTTCACACCGGGAGTGACTGGAAAGAGGAATATGGAGTTCATCATTTACAAACTCCCTGATGAAAATCCTTACCAGAAATGGAATTTAGGGATGAATGTAATCTAAAACCTGGTTTTACAAATCAGATATCTTGAATCATACTAAAAGTACCCTGTAACTAATTAATGTAAAACATAGGGATCCCTTCAATTATTCATAGTAATCTTTAAAATAGTTAGGGGCATCTTAATAAGCATTCTCATCCATGAAAAGATTACCCCAGGTCCGGAAGAATATCTTTATATCCATCATAAGGGTCCAGTTTTCCACATATTGAATGTCATATTCAATTCTTTTGGTGATAGATGTATTTCCTCGGTAACCATTCACCTGTGCCAAACCAGTCATTCCTGGACGTACATGATGTTTGATCATGTATTTGGGAACTTCTTCTTTGAATTTACCCACAAAATGGGGGCGTTCAGGTCGGGGACCTATTAAACTCATGTCTCCTTTTAATATGTTGAAAAACTGGGGTAACTCATCAATACTGGTCCTTCGGATAAATGAACCAAACCTGGTCTTACGAGGATCATCTTCTGTGGTCCACTGAAATTTCTCTTTTTCCGTGTCCTGAACCTTCATACTGCGAAACTTGTACATGTAAAAACTTTTTTTGTTACGTCCCAATCTTTCCTGTTTGAAGATGATAGGCCCTGGAGAAGTTATCTTCACCATGATAGCTGTGAAAATAAGGAGGGGGGATAGGATTATTATGGCTAGAATCACAAGAGTTATGTCAAAAAATCTCTTTATGAACCTGTTAAATAGGTTATCCAGGGGCACCTGGCGGATTTGGATGATGGGGATTCCTTCTATTATGTCAATATGTGGTGTGGCTGGCATGTAACGATAATAATCTGGAACTATCTCTGCCCGTACTCCGCATTTCTCACAGGTTTCCACTATTGATTCTAGAAGTTCATAATGTCTGGGGGATAAGGTTACAATTACCCGGTCAACTAATTCATTGGAAATAATATCAGCCAGGTCTCCCACTGATCCTATAATTTTTGAACCATTACATTGGGAATTCTTTTCTAAATTATCATCTAAAAATCCCACAATATTATATCCCATATATTCATTCTGGCTTATGGTATGGGAAACTTTCTTACCCAGTTCTCCAGCTCCGATAATCAGGATGTATTTGATGTTATGTCCTCTGCTGCGTATGTACTTCAGGGACTGTCTGACGCTTAATCTTTCGATAATCGAAAAGGTGGTGCTGAATATGGCAAACATCGCCAGTAAGTATCTGGAATATTCAGTTAATTCAAATACAAATAATAGGGTTGTGACAAAAAGCAATCCGATGATATTGGCCTCAATGATCTTAACTGCTTCGGATAATATGTTCTTTTGGGTTCTTTGAGGGGAGTATAAACCTAAAACATAGAAAAGAAAAATATATGAAGGTATAATGAAGAGGAGGGGCATCATATAATGGTTAAATCCCCAAATTCCCCTACCAAAACCTAGTAAATCTGTGTCAAACCGGATGTACCATGCTAAAACCAGAGATAAACTAATAACTGACATGTCAATGGCTACTAAGAGCAAGTTGAATAA
>JAHKLQ010000168.1 GCA_020854975.1 Methanobacterium sp. | reverse complement strand
TCTGCATTGACCGTGATGAACCACTCTGTGTTTCTGTGTGTCCTAAAGATGCTCTTAAAATGAGTTCAGAGGACATGTTAACTGATAAACGGAACCGCATAGCCAAAGAACTTGAAAGAGTTAAGATGATCATGAAATACTGATTTGATCATCACTTTTTTTATTTTTTTGATTTATTTCTTGTATTCAGTTTATAATTCGCTTTAAATCTTATTTATTCATATTTTACACGTAATTCAATCTGAATATCCTCATAAAACATTATACTTTTGATTCGTTTAGTAAACTAAATTCGTTTCATGTAATTAAGTTCTTTAAATTTAATTTCAAAACGTGTTCCACTATCTTTTTTTACTTTAATTTTTGCTTCTAACTGTGTTGTTAGGGCATCAATGAGCTTCATACCCATAGTTTTCGAATTATGAATATCAAAACCTTCAGGTAATCCCACTCCATCATCTTCAATAATCAGAGTAAATTCATCTTGGAAAGTGGACTCATCTTTAGAAGTAGAAGAAAATAGCTCAACCTTTATTGTTCCTTTTTCACCTGGTTTAAAAGCATGTCTTATGGAATTACTTACCAATTCATTTATCAAAAGACCTAAAGGTACTGCGGTGTCAATATTCAACATAACCGGTTCTGCTTTTATTTCCAGCCTTATCAAGTTGATGTCCATGTTATAAGATGCAAAAAGTCCGGCTGTCAGCCTCTGGATATACTCTCCCATGTTGATATGGGTCATATCCTGTGAACGATATATACCATCATGAACCATGGCCATTGATCTGATTCTGTCCTGACTTTCCAGTAAAACTCTCTTCAAATTATCATCATTAGTATGTCTAGCCTTCATATTCAGCAGACTTATCATGATCTGCATGTTATTTTTAACTCTATGATGTACTTCCCTTAGAAGTGCATCTTTTTCTTTTAATGATTTTTTTAGTAAACTGATATCCATTAAAGAAGCTAAAAATTGTTTAGTGCCGGGGATGGTTGTTACAGTAAGATGAACATCCTTAAAATTTCCTTCATTGTCCAAAAAACGAGCTTCATAACTTCGTGGAGCTAACTCTGGTTTTGTTTTTCTTATCTTGCGGTATTTTCTCATTTTTTCAATGTCTTCTGGAAAGAAATCTTCCCAATTTTTTATACCCTCTATTTCTGTTTTTTGGAAGCCAGATAAATTTTCAAATTCAGAATTGATCAATGATAAGGTCCCATTTTCTTCAGTTATGATCATGGCAGTGCCTGTGTTATAGAAAATATTCCTGTACTTCATTCTACTTTGCTGAAGTTCATTCCAAGAACGTTGCAAAGAGATTAATAAACTATTAATGGAATTAGAAAGCTTGGAAATTTCGTCATATGTGCCGTTTGTTAGTAAACGCTGCGATAAATCATTACTTTTAGTTATTTCCTGTACCTGGTTACTGAGTTTATTAACTCTAAATAGAACGATTCTATCAAGGTAGATGAGTATTATTAATCCTAAAACTAGTCCAATAACTAAAAAGGAAAGGATGGAATATATCAAAGTTTCTTGGCCTTTATTTTCAACATAAAGATTTTCTGACATTTTAAGTTGAAAAACGGCACGTCCTTGACTGTTTCTCAGTAGTGAAAACCCATTTATAGTATTGTTTTCCGTTCTTTTTATGATTAGGGGAGAACCGTATGAAAAAACACGATCTACATCATGGAAAGTGGGAACTGTATCACCAGTTATGTATGGTGTGATTTCCAGAGATAAACCAGGAATTTTGGTTAACTGACTGTTTTCAGGGAACTCTAAAGAACGTCCCAGAATCAAATAAGTGTCTTGTGAGTCTGAAACAGGGTTTGATGAGACAAGATAGGTTCCAGATGAAAGTAAAAGAATTCCTTTACAACTATCATTATTGATATCTGAATTATCTGAATCAGGATTATCTGAATATGCAAATGAGTTGTTTTTGGCTAAATAACTTTCTAGATCATCTAAATCAGAAGATGTGTTCTCATTTTGATTATTGAAGGTTTCATAATATACCACACCGTCTGATGTTGATGTAATTATTACAAAATCAATACCAGTACTATTAAAGATATTTTTAGTTTCTGGGTTTAGGGTATGACTTTCTTCATTGTACAATGATGTTTCACCCAAAGCAGCCCAATGTTTACCAATTGTATCTAAATCAGCTAAATCTTTGAATATTAGGTCGTTTATAGTTTCAAGATCTTTTTGAGTGCTTTCATCCTGTATTTCAGAAAGACTTCCCATTAAAAGACTTTGAGATATGATATAAAGCGTTAACACAAGCAATAATAATGATACTGCGAGGGTAATCAAAGTACGTCTACGCAAATTCAATGATTTCACCACAAAATATGCCGGTATGCACATTGGCTTATTATTCCATTTTCATCATTCATTAACAAATTTATTATTCTTCATGAATTTTGCAAACTGGACTATGAACCAACCCCCTATTATATTTTTGCTATTTGCGTAATTTAGTTCCTAAATTATGAACATTATTTTTAGAAATGGCTAAAAAAAATGAAATCCCACCCTAATTTATACACAATTTGTGAATTATAGTTCTAAATTAGTAAACTATTTATGTGGTATATGGCACAATGATGGTTTATGTTAAGAAATATTATCAAACCCCAAGTATCCCTGCAAAGTCCACGTCAAATGTGGTTCGTTTTGCTTGCCATTTGTTTGGTAAATTTCATGTTCAACTTCTATATTGGTCTGGTAAATGTCTGCTTACCTACTATGACAGAATTCTTTGGAGCCAGTGTTATGACTGCCACCTGGATCTCCAATATCTACCTGCTATGTCTCACCATATCAGTGATAGTCCTAGGCAGAATCGCTGGAATGTGGAGTCGTAAGAAATTCTTCATGCTAGGAACAATAATATGGGTTTGCACCTCATTGTGCTGTTATTTTGCCACTTCTACCGACATGTTAATAATATTAAGAGGTATTCAAGGTTTAGCTGCTGGTTTCATGGCATCGGTATATTATGCCATATTAGACAAAACCTTCCCTAAAGAAAAACTGGGACTGGCAATGGGCTGCCTTCTGGTAGCATTATCTGGTGGATATGCCATTGGACCTCTGGTAGGTGGTTATATTGCAGCATATCTCGGCTGGCAAACCATATTTTTAGCAGTTATCCCCTTTGGTCTTCTGAGTTTCTGTGTTTACCTATTTACTGCCCAAAAACCAGAGGCTGATAAAGATTCCGAATTATTGGAAAAGAAAGAAAATTACGAAAACAATCATCCTCCTCTTTCCAAACAGAAGATCTGGTCCATACTCATGGATTACAAGGGCGCTATTTTACAAGCAGTTTTTCTTTTTACGTTGACTTATGCGCTGATATTATCTCAACAGTTCGGATTGGATATTAACGATATAATTTTATTGGCAATGGCCCTGATTTTCGGTGGATTATTTGTTTGGGCAGAAGCAAAACATGAAGAACCTTTATTTAAATTCACTGTGTTTCGAAGCATCACCTTTTCTGCATACATTACCGGACTCCTCTTAAATTATATTGTATTGTATATGGCATTTTTTACTCTGCCTTTTTACTTCCAGAAGGTTATAGGAGTTCCAGTTAATGTATCAGGTATTCTTATCAGCATTATAATGTTTACAGCCATGTTCTTATCGATTATTGCTGGTGGACTGTCTGATAAAATTGGGGTGAAACCCTTGGCAATATCTGCCAGTATTGCCTGCATAATTGCTTCGACCCTTATTTACACCTTCCAATCCACAACCAGCATACCCTACATAATCGCAGCCCTTATAGCTTTAGGATTTGGATATGGTCTTTATCAATCCCCTAACAATAAAATGATAATCTCGGTTGTACCAGAAACCTTCAAAACTCAGGTTTCAGCAATGATGACCTTAACTAAAAACCTGGGATCTGTTTTAGGTAATTGTTTTGCTGGATTGATATTAAGCACCGCCATTTCACAAACTGCATTAAGTGGGAAACTTACCTTGGTGGGAGTACAAGCCACTGAGTTCATTACCGGTTTAGAGAGAGTATTCATCTTTGGAGCGATATGCAGTGTAATCCTGTTAATTTCAACCTTTGACCTTCAGAAGTATTTTTCACAACCTGTAAAAACACCTGTTAAGGCAAAAAACACTGCTAAACCTCCCTAAATATTGTTAACTATTTGTGGTGAATAAAAAAATGAAAACCAGGAACATATACCTGTTAATAATTGTTTTTATAATAACGTTAACCTTGGTTGCTGTGTCTTCTCTGGTAATCCATGAGTCTGGTAGCCGAGAAATAAAAATTGTAGGTTCCACCACTGTACAACCCGTAGCAGAAGCCCTGGCTCAAGCATACATGGAGAAACATCCTGATGTAAAGATTACTGTTCAAGGTGGAGATTCATTGGTAGGGATCAAATCTGTCCAATCAGAGAAAGCTAATATTGGAACTGCCTCTAGAAATTTAACCCAAGAAGAAAGTGAAGACCTAACACAATACCAAATTGGAAAAGATGGTATTGCAGTTGTAGTTAACCCCAATAATCCCGTAAATAGTTTAACCACAGATCAATTAAAAGGAATTTATGAAGGTAACCTCACCAACTGGAAACAAGTTGGTGGAAAAGATGAACCCATAAATGTTATTACGAGAGAAGTAGGTTCGGGTACTCGGCTGGCATTTGAAGATACACTATTCAGAGGTAAAATAGTACAAAACAATGCCACTGTGGCCATATCAACACAGCAGGTTATGCAAGATGTAGCTGTGCTACCCAGTGCTGTTGGCTATTTATCCACAAATGCCCTGAATCCTGATCTCAAAATATTAAGAATAAATAATGTTTCTCTGACTGAAGAAAGTGTGAATAATGGTGAATACACATTGCAAAGGCCTTTACTTTTCTTAGTTAAAGAACCAGCAACTGGAGTGGTGAAAGATTTCATAGATTTCACATTAAGTCCAGAAGGACAATCAATAGTGAATAAAACTGAATATAAATCAGTTTAATAAACCATTAATAGTAGTAATGGTAGTAGTAATATTAATAATAACAGCAATAATAATAGATATGAGAATTTAGATCAAAGGAGTCACATTGGCTGGACTATGTTTGTTAAAACAGATCAGTCTGGTTAATTCAATTTGTTAACTTAAAATAATCAGGGCATACACAGCTCCCCTATTTGTCTACATCATCACATGAATCATGACACTAATATAATGAGATTATTGAATTTAAGTAAATGGTGAGGTGATAATATGGATAAAAGGACACATGAAAGGTGTTTCATCACCAATGTTATTAAACCCTCAGGTGACCTGCAAGGCAATCTACTAACCCTGAAAGGCGAACATGACTTCAAAGAAGATGAAATAGTCATTACTATTGCAGAAAAAGATTTCAACCAGATGCAAAAATTACTAGAACATCGCCGTAAAAGCATAAATAGTTTTGAAGTGACATTGGAAGAATTAAAAACAGAACAAAACATCATTAATCGCCAACAAGAGGAAACTATTCGTAAACTAGATAATGAGTGTTTAAAATTAAGGGAAAAGGTAGAAAACTTATCATACCACTTGGATGAACTTTATAGTTTATACGATGGATTAGACCTAAAATATGGAGAATTAGAAAAAAGTTTTAACCTTGACGAACCCCTGCTAAGGAAACTTGAAGAAGTTAAACAGATACTTAAAAACATTTATAATCTTAAAGAACATCATCCATTAGGTTATCTTAAGGGTTGTATTCCCAGAAGTATCTCTCACTCAAGAAGTTCAAATTAAGGAAATTACCCAACTCCCCTATAAGAATCTTTTTAGAAACTGTTATTAAACTCTAGAATAAACTATTTATCCATGCCAATGATTCATCAATCCCAGGTTGAAGAACTTACATACCACTTGTACAAAGAAGCCGTTATAAAACTTCCATCTGATGTTAAAAAAGCTATTGAAAATGCTTATAATATTGAAAAAGATGAAACCGCTCTTTTAAACCTTGGTGCTATACTCGAAAACATTAAAATTGCCCAAAAGCAGGGTATACCCCTATGTCAAGACACTGGTTTACCCATTATCTTTGTAAAAATGGGAAATGTAAAGGTGGAAAACCTGAAAGAAGGTATAATTGATGGTGTGATGAAAGCCACTGATGAAGTGCCACTTCGTCCTAACGTGGTAGATCCCCTCACCAGACAAAACACAGGAAATAACACTGGTCGCCACATTCCACAGATAGATGTTGAACTGGTTGAAGGTGAATCACTGGAGATAACAGTTTTCCCTAAAGGTTTTGGTTCGGAAAATAATAATGCATTGAAGATGGCCCTTCCTGGTGAAGGAGAAAAAGGGATCAAAGATTTTGTGCTGGAAACCGTGCTGGCTGCCGGAGGCAAACCATGCCCACCCATAGTAGTGGGAGTGGGAATAGGAGGATCCTCAGATATGGCACTTAAACTGGCT
>JAHKLQ010000058.1 GCA_020854975.1 Methanobacterium sp. | reverse complement strand
GACCTGAGAACCCGGTCTATCCATCCTTTCAAGATAGCTGGGGGCTGTCCCCACCAGTTGGGATGTATTACAATAATTCCCTGGGCTTTTTTTATTTCCTTACGATGTTTCAATACCAGTGGATCGGATGTTTCCCCATCTGCTAGTTCAGAACCTTCAAGTAATGGGTTAAATCCTTCTTCATATAAGTTGTGGGTTTTGATCTGGTGTCCATTCTCCTTTAGAGTTTTAAGAACTGTCTGGTAAATGGCATGGTTGAAGCTACCCGAGTAAGGATGAGCCAGAATAATCGAAATTTTCATGAGATTTCCTTCCATTAATTCATTCTAATAATATAAGTATCTATTACTCTCTGGTTATCTTAAAAAGAATGGACAGTGCAATCAACTGCACCACGTTAATCAAAAAGAGAGGCAATCGTGGTCCATTTATTTCCGAAATATTTGCATTCATAGGGCTAATATCAGAGAGCATTATTAGATGTAAGGCTAGGAATATGGTGGTTACAATATTCTGCAGGAGAAGAAAAGTTGAAAAATACATTAAACCTATAGTAAATCCTGATTTTATCTGTTTATATGTTTTAAGGTACTCTTTAAGCAAAAAAAGTAACAAAAAAATGTTGACAATCCCTATGGCTAAGGCTACTACAGATAATGATAAACCCAGTTCTCCCTTTATCATGGTATCATCTATTTAATCATAGACTGTGAATGGATGGTGAATAAATGCTGATAAAATTTTGAATTTAGATTATCATGCTAATTTATATGTAATTCACCTTTTTATTCATTCATTCCTATTCTCCAGTCCACTGTTATCAGTTAATTCTGTATTTTCCCATCCAACACGTTAACAATCCGGTCAGCCATTTTTCCCACATATGGTTCATGAGTTACCATCACTAGAGTCACGTTCTCCTTTTCATGGAGATCACGCAGGAGTTTGAGAATCACGTCCCCTGTTTTCGAGTCTAAAGCCCCAGTGGGCTCATCAGCCAATATTATGGAGGGATGGTTGACCAGTGCCCGGGCAATGGCCACCCGCTGTCGCTCCCCTCCTGAGAGTTTGGTTGGGATTTGATCTCTCTTATCTTCCAAGTTCACAGATTTTAAAAGTTTCAGTGCTCTTTCTTTCATCTGATCAGTGGAAAGATCCGATTCATACATGGGTATTTCCACGTTTTCCAGGACCGTGAGGTTGGGTATCAGGTTGTGCATCTGGAAAACAAATCCAATTTCTTTTGAACGGAATTCATTAAGTTTACTGGCTTTCGTAAGGTCAATACCTGCAACTTTGATTTTTCCTTCATCAGCCACATCCAGGGCCCCGATCATGTTTAGGAGGGTTGATTTTCCGGAACCAGATGGTCCCATTATGGATAAGAACTCTCCCTTTTTAACTTCCAGATCTAAACCGTTTAAGGCTTTTATTTTCCCATCATCATAACTTTTCTTAAGGTTTCTGATTTCGATGATGTTTTCTTCTGTATCCATATTTTTATCCCCTTCAACTCCATTATTCATAGCGCAATGCCTCAGTTGGTGATAGTCGGGCTGCCCGGTATGCAGGGTACAACCCACCGATTATTCCCACAACAAAAGCCACTACGAAAGCTCTGATGAATATATCCAGTGCAAAGGAGGGTTCTATGGTTCCACTGAAGTAAACTGAGAGTAAGGCTACAACTCCTATTACCGCCACTACGGTTCCTACCACCGCAGCGATTAAGGTCAATACCACTGATTCACCAAGTATCATTCCCAGTATTCTTTTTTCCTTCCATCCCACAGCTTTCAGAACACCTATTTCACGGGTTCTTTCAAACACTGACATTACCATGGTGTTCACTACTCCCACTCCACCTATTATTATGGCCAGGAGGGAAATTGCCCAGTTGGCTGTGTCTATGGTGTTAAGTGCTGTGTTCATCCGACTGGCCATTGATGCAGCTGTGGTGGTGGATAATTCGTTGGGATAAGCTGTTTCTATTGCTTCACTTACCTCTGTAGCGTTGGCGTTTTCATCTATCTTCACTGCTATGCTACTGACCTGATTATCGTTGTTAGTCAGGTTTTGGAGGGTGGAAAGCGACATGAAAGCTCCGGCATCAGTCATGAAATTTCCAGTTTCATAAATTCCAGTTATGGTGAAATCTTTACCAAATAAGTTAATGGTATCCCCCACATTTTTATCGAGATTAGTGGAGGTTGTTTTACCTATTATAACCTCATTTGTACTTTCATTAGAATACAATGCTCCATCAACATCCTCAATTCCTGCCAGGCTTAGTTTGTCTGGATCCATTCCTGTAACTGAGAAACCACCGAAACTTCCCTGACCACTGCTTGTGTCTGTGGTGCCTGTTCCTGTAGAACTTCCTGACACATCAGCCGTGGATGATCCACTGGTTGAAGTGTTGGTTGCTCTTAAGGTTCCTGCAGTTTCTTTTACTCCGGATATGTTCAGAAGGTCCGTGACTCGACTTTCATCGATCCTTCCTGATCCATAGTTACCAGAGCCCGTCTGCACCACACTGATCTCAGCAGCTCCTGCTTTCAGGGTGCTGGTGGTTGATGCTTTAAGACCACCGGTGACCATACCCAGGGCCACAATAACCATGATACCTATTGCAATCCCCACAATGGCAAGTAAACCTCTTGTTTTATTCCTAAATGGGTTCTTTAGGATCAGCTTTAAGTATGACATGGTTTTTCATATTTAAGATGATTATTAAATGTTTATGCCGAATTCAAGCATTAATGACAGGAAAATTATGCACAAATTATGCACAAATCTAATTCTTCCACACCATTTACCATAGTAAATAAACTATTCCCTATACCAACCCATAACCCACTTTTTCGGGTGATTTAGGTAATTTATTCTCGCGTAATTTTCAGTAAGATGGATAGTGCGATTAATTGGACTATGTTGATCAAAAATAACGGTAATCTTGGTCCACTTATTTCAGAACCATGGAATTCTATTGGTATAAATAGTGGCAGGGCCAGGAATATGGTGGCTACGATGTTCTGGAAGAGAAGGAAAGTTGAAAAATACAATAATCCAATGGTAAATTTGGATTTAACTTGACGGTAAGTTTCCCAGTACGAATACAATAATCCTAATAACAGACATACATTTGCAATTCCAATTGCCACTGCTACGAAGATTACTACATCACCAAACGGACCATATTCTGCTAATACCATCTTTTT
>JAHKLQ010000217.1 GCA_020854975.1 Methanobacterium sp. | reverse complement strand
TTCTAACGGGCAAATTTTGGGTATTAATGTAGGAGTACTTGAAGTTACTGATATAAAAAAGGCAGAAAAAGCTCTAAGAGAATCTGAAGAAAAATTAAATCTGGCAATTACTGGTGCTGAGGCTGGAATGTGGTTCTGGGATCTTAAAAATAACAATTTGGAGTGGACTGATCGTTGTAATACTATTTTTGGTATTGAAAAAGACTCGGAAATATCTTATGATTTATTTTTAAATGTTGTGCATCCTAATGATAGAGGCATTGTGAATAATGCCTTTGAAAAGTCATTACATACTGTTAATGAGCTTAAATTAGAAATAAGACTTTTATGGCCGGATGGATCACTTCACTGGGCATACTTGCTTGGAACTGTATATCCAGATAGTGAAGGTAATCCTAAAGAGATGATGGGTATTGTTATTGATATTAGTGATCGTAAGAGTATCGAAGCAGAACTGAGAAAAACCTTGAAACAGCTTAAAAGGTCCAATGCTGAACTGGAACAGTTTGCCTATGTTGCTTCACATGACCTTCAGGAGCCTCTGCGGATGATTACCAGTTTTCTGCAACTTTTGCAACGCCGTTATGAGAACCAGCTGGATAGTGATGCAGATGAGTTTATACATTTTGCTGTGGATGGAGCGACTCGTATGCAGGAATTGATAAATGATCTTTTAACTTATTCTCGTGTGGGTCGTAAAACCGGGAAAATTGAAGATGTGGATAGTGAAGCGCTTATAGAACAGATACTTTTCGATTCTAAGGTTTTAATTGAAGAAACCAATACTTCCATAACCTATAATGATCTTCCATTAATCAGAGCCGATTACACCCAGATGGCACAGGTTTTTCAAAATCTGATTGGTAATGCTATAAAATATCAGGAAAATGCATATCCAGAGATCCATATAACTGCCAAAAAAAATGGTAAGGATTGGATTTTTAAAGTGGAAGATAATGGTATTGGTATTGATCCTAAACATGGAGAACGTGTATTCAGAATATTCCAGCGTCTTCATGGGAGAGATGAATACGAAGGCACAGGTATTGGTTTAGCCATAGTCAAACGGATAATTGAACAACATGGAGGAATGATCTGGTATGAATCTGCACCAGGTAAAGGATCAAAATTTTATTTCACTATTCCTCAGGGGGATGATCCGAGATGAACATTAATATAAGTAAACCAGTAAATGTATTTCTGGTGGAGGATAATCCTGGAGATGTACGCCTAATACAGGAAGTTTTCAAAGAAGCAAAGATCAATAATGTTCTTCACATTGCTAGGGATGGTGAAGAAGCCATACATATGTTGAATCCAGAAGGAAATCCCAACCTTCCCCATGTTCCTGATTTAATATTACTTGACTTGAACTTACCTAAAAAAGATGGTAGGGATGTTTTAATCGAAATAAAAAATAACGAACGGCTTAAATGCATCCCAGTGGTGGTTCTAACCAGTTCTAACAGGGAAGAAGATTTAATAGAATCTTATAAGAACAATGCCAACTGTTACATATCAAAACCAACTGAATTGAACAAACTGATCCAGGTAATTAAAAATATCGGTGAGTTCTGGCTCGATATAGTTAAATTACCCCCCAGATAGTAATTGGTGATATTATGAATAACAAGGGAATCAAAGTCCTCCTGGTTGAGGATAATCCCGGTGATATGGCACTTATTAAGGAAATGTTTCTAGAAATTCCTAAAATTCGTTTCAACATTTCACATACCGATAATCTAAAAACTACGTTAGAATATCTTAAACATGATTATTTTGATATTATTCTGTTAGACCTTCATTTACCGGACAGTCATGGTACTCTAACATTTACCAGTGTCCAGCAGGTTGCAGCACACATACCCATAATAGTGCTGACTGGTCTTGAAGATGAAGAATTTGCAATTGAACTGGTTGGTAAAGGTGCTCAGGATTATCTGGTCAAAGGACAGGTTAACAGTACAATAATGGCACGTTCTATCAAGTATTCCATTGAAAGAATACAGATCTTAAGTAAATTGAGGAAAAGTGAAGAAAAATACCGATCAATGATTGAAAAAATCCATTCAGGAGTATTTTTAATTAATTTAAGGAATAAATTAAGCTACGTTAATCAAGAAATGGCTAACATGCTAGGTTACAATGTGGAAGAGATGCTCAATAAAGATATTTCTAATTTCATTAAAGCAGATGGTAACTCCACATTCAATGACCATTTAAAATGTATGATACAAGGAACAACACCTAATCAAAATTTAGCCCAGACCTATGAATTGGAATTTATAAAAAAAGATGGATCTACTTTATGGGGTTTAGTATCCACAAACCCTGTATTCAAACCCAATAAACAATATTTAGGTGCAATTTCTATTATAACTGATATCAGCTCGCGTAAAGGAATAGA
Source organism: Methanobacterium sp. (assembly GCA_020854975.1). Classification (GTDB taxonomy): domain Archaea; phylum Methanobacteriota; class Methanobacteria; order Methanobacteriales; family Methanobacteriaceae; genus Methanobacterium; species Methanobacterium ferruginis. The sequence continues at coordinate 1,703 of JAHKLQ010000217.1, read as the reverse complement.
AAAATCCTTAATGAACGCTATGATAGAAAAGGATAAGGACTTCTTCCTGATAATGGGCAACATGGTAGAAGCCATGAAACCCCTAATCCAAGAGAGTAATGATGTTATAGAATTTGAAGACAGATTCACCTGATAGTCTTAGTTATCTCTAAATAACTTTTTTTAATTAATAAACCCTAACTCTAAACCAGCCTATTTTAAGATTATAAAAGGATTATCCATCTCTTAAGACTATAAACGGCTTATCTATCTCTTAAAATTATAAAAAAGCTTACCCAGCTCTTACAATTATAAAAATGCTTACTTATCTCTTTAAAATTTTAATATTATATTAAATTGAACAATACCTGCACGTATTTAATGTACTACATTCCAGTTGAAAATAGATAATCGGTACCATGAAATATGGTTGAATAATATCCATCAGACTAAAAGTTTATATGTAAAACTACACAACTATTGTTTTAGTCCCTTGGTGTAGTGGCAATCATGTGAGACTCTGGATCTTGCGACAGCGGTTCGACTCCGCTAGGGACTATCTTTTAATATTAATTTTAACTTTCAATATTAATTTAAATCACCTAAAATTATCTTCCCCGTGTTACTTCCAATCTGTGATTATCAATTTAAAATAAACTGTTTTCTTAGGGATAATTTAATTGTTGTACTCATACAGTTTCAAATCGTTTACTAAAAAAAAGGCAATTTATTTTAATTCTATAAAAAAACAAATAAACGCAGAAAAGTAAGTATTTTTAAAGATTAGATGACTTTTCAATTATTTGATACTTTAAAAAAATAAATAAAAAATGAACAATTGAACAACTAAGTATATATTACACTAACACCATAGGTGTAGTAAATACATGTTGCAGTTAGTGGTTTCAAACTCTGAAATTTACATGTAAAAAAGGGATTATCTATGAAAAATGAAGGTACCTGTGATATTCACTGTATCAATGAAAACTCGGTTCGAATAGTTAAATCACAAATGCTTCAGGATGAAACATTCCAAATGATTTCCGACAACTTCAAAGTACTTAGTGATCCCACTCGTGTTAAAATACTCTACGCATTAATCCAAAAAGAAATTTGTGTATGTGACTTAGCTGCAGTTTTAAATATGACAGATTCTGCTGTATCACATCAACTCAGATTACTGAGAAATAGGAACATGGTTAAATTCCGCAAAGAAGGAAAAATGGCATATTATTCAATTTCAAATCCCCATATAATAGAATTGGTAAAAATGGGATCTGAAAATGCTAAAAAATAAAAGATGAATAAAGGGATATAAGGGAGTTAAATTGTTCAAACAACCAAAGGAAACTTTTATTAGAATCAAGGTTTAATTGTATAAAATCATATTAGTGCGTAAAAAAAGAATAAAAGAAAATTGTAAAGGGTAAATTAAAAATTTTTATTTGAGTTTAATTCAATTATTTTGCAATTTAACAAAAAAAAGAATATTGAACTTTAAAAACGATTTTAAATAAAACTTCAATAAATTAGTGATTTTTAAAAGATATTAGGGGCTAATAGAAGATTTGATAGAAAATTAGGAAACCAATGAGGGGTGGGTGTTATATACTTGATTAAAAAATGGAAAAATAAACCAAATAGGAAAAATTCAAATAATTGTTTTCCAATGGGAGAGATATTTTAATGAAATGGTCTTTAGTTATACTGGCAGTTTTCCTGCT
>JAHKLQ010000055.1 GCA_020854975.1 Methanobacterium sp. | reverse complement strand
TTTTGTATATTGATAAATTTTTAGACCTTCAATTTTACCATTAGTTATTTCTTTATAGTTTGTTAAATCATTATAATTTATTGAATTCATATCCTTAGAATTTCCCCAAACAAAATAGTAATTTATCTTATTTGCCATCAACTCGTTTTCCAATTCAGTTAAGTTAGTAGTATTTTTAGGAAGACTGTAATATTGGGTGTTCAAGAGAAATGAAATTTCATTTGTTTTTCCCCACTGGGTGTTGGATGCAATGTTTCCATGTATGCTGTAATCGTCTTTTAATGTTTTACTTAATGCAAAGGTGCTATTATCGGAGTCAGGATATGAAATCAGCTCGCATAAAGGTGCAAATATGAACGATAACATCAAGATAATTAACACAATTTTGAGTTTTAAACTTAATTTATTCTTTTCATGAACAATATCTATCAAATAAAAACCACAGAACATTAGTAACATAATCACAGGCCATATGTAGCGGTCTTGAACATGAATAATTAGATATCCTGATGAATAGATTAACATAGTGATTGTCAAATAAATCAATCTGTGTTTAGCGGATTTTTTTATTCCTGGTTTGAAAATAAAGTACAAAATGAGGATTATTATAACCATGGATAATATTGAATAATATTCAATGAAAATGGCGAATCGGAATAAGTTTCCTGATATTAATGCCACTTGATATTCAAAATATTCCCATGACTCAAAGGGACTCCAGTCACTTAAATTAACTAAAGAAGGTTCTTCCCAGGTACTAGTGGCACTGTTATTGGGAGGTTTAATAAGTCCCATGAAATAAACCGGATGGGTGGGATATTCTGGACCAGTGACTGCGTGATTATATTCTGTTGTAGTCCCAATTGTCAGCCTATCATATTTTGAACTTAAAGTAACGATCCATAAACTGCTTATTGCTAAAAAAACTATCAAGCCTAAAATAAGATTTCTTTTGACCCTTCTTTTGTTAATATTAACACCTTTAAAATAGTATAAAAAGTTGAAAAAGGTGAAATGAACCAGGAAAAAAGGGAAAATATAAGTTTTACTTAGAAAACCTATACCTCCCAAAAGGCCACATATTACCCCATTCAAAGAATTATTAGAATAGTTTTCATTGAAAATGAAACTGAAATAGTAAACAAGCAGACAAAGCACCAGTAAGTCCGGAGTATCAAAATACACAGAAAAAAATAAAATCATGGGAACTGAAGTCATCAATACAAATATCTTAAAAGAATTGTTCAGATTGAAAGTGGTACATAATCTGCTCATGCCGATTATGGCGAAAAAACCGACAATAAAAGACACTACTCTAGTCAAATATGATGCATAGTAATGGTTATAACCAATGAGAATTAGAATTGGTGCAATTAACCAGGAGTACAATGGGCTCCAGTATCCGTTTATAGCGTTCCACCAGTCACCATATGTATATTTGGCAGCTATAGATATGTATGAAATTCCATCAGCACCAAGATGGTAATGTTGGTAACATATGGAAAAAATTGCAAGGACAGAATATATAATTAAAACTAGAATCAAGTTTAAATGCACATATATTTTTTTGTTTTCCATTTAAGCCCCCAATGGTACTTTTAACATTAAAATATTGACTTAAAGTAGCATTTATCAGGTTTTATATTGCATATCCTAAAAAATCTTAAACATATCCAAAGAATCATTGTATTTGGGGAGTAATGGATATCAACAGTAACTCCTAAACTAATTTACCAAGAAATATTTTTTATTTCAATTTTTTCCTCAACAACTTATTTTCCTTCTGAACTATGTAAATTTCACGTTTGAGGAGACTTATCTGGGTAGCCACAAATCCGAAGATCAAAATCTGTATACCTGCGATTATCATGAGCACCATGAACAACATCAAAGGTCGATTAGGATCCAGAGTACCTATTAAATACTGATAAAATAGGTAAATTGCACTGATAATACCTATAAGGCACATTAATAACCCAATGACTCCAAAAAGCATCATTGGTTTCTCATAGAAAGTGAATAACAAGTGTGATGTGGTGGTGGATCTAAATTGAACTTTGGATTCCCCTAATTTCCTACCTTTAAGTTTCACTGGGATTTCTTTAACTTCAAACCCGATTGACATGGCTTTTGAAAGTATTTCTGGATTGATCTCAGTCCCATTAGATTCAATTTCTATAGATTCGAGCACTTCTTTTCGGTAAGCACGCAGTATCCCAGTCACAGTACTTATATTCTTATCCAGAGCATATCCAACGATTTTGTTGGCCACCTTACTTACGAAGAGCCGGATAAATGGAATGTCTTCTGTTTCTCCACCAGCCATGTACTGGGATCCAATTACAATATCCAGATGATGTTTGTGAAGTTCATTTATGAGTTCTGTGATATAGCGAGGTTCATAACTTAGATCTGCGTCCAGGGTGATAATCACATCCCCTTCTGCCTTTTCAAAACCAGTCCGGAGGGCTCTTCCCATCCCCATGTTTATGGGATGTTTAAGAACGACTATTTCCGGATTTTCTGATGCGAATTCTTCCAGTAAAGATAAAGTCTGGTCACTGCTACCATCATCCACAGCTATGATCTGGTAACTTCCGCAGGTCTCCAAAACTTTTTTAACTTCCTTAAGGGTAATGAGGACATTATCTTCCTCATTGTACATAGGTATGATCACAGATACTTCCATACTTAGAATTTAGGAGCTAAATGATATAAGTTTTTACAAAAAAGGGATACAACTATAAAAAAAATGATGTAAATCAACTAAAAGAAAATAGGTTAAATTTTATTCAATTTCTTGAACTGTTTAGGTAATGGTTTGTGTTTGGCAGGTGCACCTATAGCCAGATAATGTGGTGGTATGTCCCGGGTTACAATAGCCCCTGCAGCAACCATAGCCCCTTCACCCACTTCAATTCCGGAGAGAAAAGTTGAATTAGCTCCAATAGATGCGCCATTATGTATTATTGGCCCTTTAAGTTCATAATCTACTCTTAACGGGTATCTATCGTTAGTGAAGCAGGCGCAGGGCCCTATAAAAACATTATCTTCTATAATGGAATTTTTAGGGATGTAAACATTGGACTGGATGCTGATGTTACTCCCAATTTTACTATGTCCTTCAATGACTGTGTTGGTTCCTACAAGTACTTTATCACCGATTGTGGTTTTTTCCCTAACCAGTACTCCATGACCAGTCTGGAAATCATTACCAATATCCACATCATTGTAAATGACAGTATTGGAACGCAATTGTGCGTTTTTACCAATTTGAGGGGGTTTTGATCTGAATTTGTAACTAACTCCCAGTATTACATTTTCATGGACCTTGGGACGGTCAAGATCATCATCGTCCACTCCAAAAAAGAGGTTTTTGAAATTAACCTTCTCATTGGAACCCCACGGGTTTTTAAATAGAGCCATAGTACCACGAATTTCTTATAAATTTTCACTTAAATGGTTAGTTACATAATCCAACTATTATATTTCCAGTTTCATATTTACCTAAACAAAGTAATTATAACTATCGAACGTAATCCCTAATCTATTTTACCCTTGAATTATAAACCATAGTATAACTGATTAAAATCTCAAAAATTGGTCCTGGTGATTCATTGAAGGCAACTGATAGAATAAAACTCTTAATTCCTTATACTCCCCTAATTGTTCTGTTTATAGTCCTGATCCTGCGCCCTTACTATCTTTTACCTCCGGGTGGTGATACAGATTTTCACCTGGCCCGGGCTAGAGAAATACTACAAAACCCTTTTTGGGGTTTGTTTTGGGATAACATTACCTATGCCCCCATGGGAAGACCAGTATGGCATCAACCCCTATTTAACGTAGTATATGCGTTTTTATGGTATTTAGGTGGGGTTCGATTCGCAGAATCATTTTTATGCCTTTTCCAGCTTATGTTAACTGTGGGTGTGGCATCTTGGTTTGCTAATAAAGAATATGGTATGTTGGCAGGTTATTTCGCTGGACTTTTCGCATTAGCCGCACCAGCCCCTGCTACCCTAATAGCAGCCATTCCTGCCACTTACATTCCTATTTTGGCAGTTATAACCATTTATTACATACCCAAAGATAAGAAAAAGGCATTTTTAGCATCCTTAATAGGATTATGGACACATATGGTGGGGTTAATTTGTTTTATACCTCTCTATCTAGTAGATAATTACAGGGACAGAACTAATTGGAAAATTATAGCCTTGTTATTACCCTCATGGATCTTTTGGGTGGGGTACTGGTTTTATTTCAAGGACAGACTGGTTACCGGTGGAGTGTTGTATACCCTTACCCATCTTAAATTTCTACCACCACACCCAGGTGCATATGCATTTTTAATCTTTATTGCAGTTTTTATCTTGGGTATAATTGGACTTTATTTATTATATAACTCTAATTATCGTCAGTTCAAACTTATCACTACTTATGTTTTTATTGTGATAATTTTCAGTTTTTTCGGGTTCAATGGCGATTTTTTAAGGGGTTTTCAATTTGCTGATCTCCCTATGGCTATTTTAGCTGGGTTAACTGTGCAGAGGGGATACGAATTTTTATCAAAAAAACCCAACAAAATTTTCTCCTCCATTTTCCTCCTTCTTATGTTATGTGTTTCAATGATGGGCGCCATGGTTTTCTTTACATATTTACCCAACCAGCATGGAATGGAATGGGATGCCCTCCAAGTTCCATTTGAAGGAGAATATGCTCCTTTAAAGGAATATATCGAAAGTAACACTGATGAAAATCAGACTGTATGGACAAATCGGGAACTATCTGAGAAGGTGGCTTGGATGACTGGTCGTAGTGTTTCCAATGGACTTTACACTGACCAGATGTATGGAGGTACTCGGGGATTTGTGGACCAGCATCAAACCATAAACATTTACCAATCCAAAGGATATGTACTCATCAATGATATCAATAACCAGACCATAGCTCAAATCAAACTGTTAACTTACTGATTATGGAGAGTTCGAGGATAAAAAATCAGTTTTAAAGAGAAATTAGGATCTGATCCTGGTCTTAACTAGTTATTCTATCCTAGCCCTAGTAAATTAGAATATTGGAGTGCTTTGGAGTCTTGGCAGAATTTGGAATTTCAGTTTAAACTTGTATGGAAAAATCTTCTTTGAAAAATTCTTTATATTTTCTGCTGTCAATCTATATTGGTAAGTTTATTTTTCAATTTTTAGAGTTGACTTAAAAAAACTAAAAATAACTTGATACGTTTATTGACAACAATTTTTATATATTTCGGAGGTTATTGTCTTATTTTTGTTGAACCTCATTATTTAGGGCGTGTAATCATTTTATTGTTAATAACAGGTTTTTATTTGATTGAAAATCTGTGCAAAAGTGAAATTTTCAATCCAAAATTTAAAAATGTTCTTTTAATTTTGTTAATGGTTTCATTCACGTTCATTCCAACATATGACTTAATTTCTTATGGAGTTACACCATGAAATCCCAACCTTGAGTAAAACCCTAAAAAATACATAGATTATTGTTGTGTCTGGAATGAACATGATAACCTATTATTATTTGATTACATAGAGATAACTGGAAGTAAAATAAAAGATTTGAGAATGTATTCCAAGTTGCAGAATAATACCAATTTGACTATTAATCAGTCCACTTACTTGATCAGAATCCAATAGGCTAATATTTAACAGAAAACTAATAATCATACAAATAATTCTTTGAATTCAGATAAAAAAGATGTTTAACATGACAAAGAATCACTTTATAATCTTAATGGCTATTCTTCTGATATTTGCAATTGGATTCTTCCTTCGTGTGGAATCAGCCCATATAATGGGCACCCCCCTTGAAGAAAAATCATTCTATCTTGATCAAAATAATCTTCCCTACATGTACGAGGCGGATTCATATTATAACTATCGTTTAACCAGTAATTTCTTGGACCACGGATATATGGGGGATGTTATAATTGATGGAAGGGAATGGGATTTGCATTCTTATTATCCTCCGGGAGTTCCACTGGACTACCCTCCTTTAATTGTATACCTTACAGCATTCATCTACCAATTAGTTAACCTTTTTGAAGATGTTCCTTTGATGGTGGTTTGTTTCTGGCTTCCAGCCGTTATAGCACCATTAAGTGGAGTGGTTGCTTACCTTTTCACCCGTAGACTTACCAATGAATATGGAGCACTGGTTGCTGGTATTTTAACTGTTCTAGCACCTTTCTATTTTCTCCGCACAATCCCGGGCTGGTTTGATACTGATATGTTCATCATAATATTTCCTCTGCTGGTAGTTTGGCTTTACTGGGAAGCAACCCGTGCAAAAGATTATAAAAATAGTTTAATCATCTCTGCTCTTTTAGGATTTTTTATGTTCCTATTTTCCATGGCCTGGAATGGATGGCAATATTATTTCTACTTAATCCTGATATTCAGCTTTTTATGGGTCTTATGGTGTTATGTGAAAGGAAAACCAACAAAACATTTTTGTCACGTTTTTCTGACATTTTTAGGAGTTACTCTCCTTCTGTTAACGATATTTTCTGGTTATTTAAACCTTCTGAAACTTTTCTATGGTCCTTTAGAGTTAGTTAAATTGACTGGAACAGAAAGTCTATGGGCTCCCTGGCCAGATGTTTATCTTTCAGTCAATGAATTGGCTCCACCCACCATTGTGGGGATCATTTCAGGACTTGGCTTCGCATTATTTGGAGGTATTTTTGGTCTAATATGGGCATTAAGAATTTTATCAAACAACAAACTCAAAGAAACTTATTTAAATTCCATGGACTCTTTCATCTATATTTTTTTAGTGGTATGGATTCTGACTGGATTTCTGGCTTTACTAGAGGGATCCAGATTCATCATGATCCTGATCCCTCCCTTAACCATCAGTACAGGTATCATGGCAGGGTTATGTGTGGCTTATCTGAATTTGTTAAAAGAAAACAGTTCTCAAAATAGATTTTTATCAATTTTCAGGACGAAAAAATATTTAATTCAAGTTTTAGCAATTATAATTATTTTGATAATTGTTATTCCTTCTTTTGCCAATGTTTTCAAAAGCATGGATATACCTCAAAGTGTAGATGATAATTTATGGGATGCATTGGAATGGATTAATTACAATACATCTAATGACACAGTTGTGTTTTCTAACTGGCCGTCTGGTCACGTTATAACTGCAGTTGCTAATCGTTCAGTGGCTCTTGATGGTAGAATGGGCTATATAGAAACAATCCAGTCTCGTAGTTTTGACAAGGCATATCCCTATGGTGTTAACTCACCCAGCACTGCCCGGGAATACTGGATAGATCACGCCTTTTGCACCAGTAATGAAACATTATCAGGGGGTATTTTCAGAATGTTGGCTACCAGTGGGGATATGGCTTATCTAACTCTTGATCAGTACACAGGGAATACCACTCTGACCGTGGAGATCTTAAACAACATACTGGGAGTTGATAATGAAACTGCCAGAGGTATAATGGTAAATAACTATAATTTAACCCAAGAACAGGCTTTAAAAATCATTTCCTATACTCATCCTGAAAACCCAACTCCATATGTTATCTGGACTTACACTCAGATGCTTGATAAAGGTTTCTGGATATTCTATTTTGGAGATTGGGATTTAAACAACAACACAGGCAATAACCATACTTACACTTTCACTAAGTTTTCTCGTGATGGTAACATCATCACCACGCCTTCCGGATTAAAAGCTGATTTAAATAGTGGAAATGTAACATATAAAGGACAGGTACCTTATTCGGTTATCGTTTCTGGTGAAGATACCCTAAATAAGACTTATCTTAATGAAAGCAGTGATTTTTCTGTGCTGATCCTTACTGATGAGTCTGAGGTTGTTATTATTGATAAACGTTTTGAGAATTCTTTATTCACCAAACTGGTGTTAGAAGCAAGGAATACCACTTATTTCAGGTCCATTTACAAAGATAACTCAACAGCAGTCTGGAGATTTGAAACTGATGAAACATCCATCTAGCATTTGATTTGGTAGATAAAAATATTTGTTTTAATTAAGATTTACTTTAAGTAAAACTCTAAATTCTATTTAAAAAAAGTTAATTTACATCCTGTTTATGGTGCTGTCACGGGCCGTGTCAATTACGCTGGTAATGTTACCAGCTATGGATTGTGATATTCCCAATATGTAACCTCCAGCCACAATTACAATAATTAGCATGGCACCTATTAAGAGGATCATTTCGGCACTTATCTGCCCACTATCATCAAGAAAATTACTTTCCATAGTTACACACGACTTTTATGGTTATAATAATAACATTATGATCATTATATATATTTAAGTTACCTTTTATCTTTTTTGATTAATTATTGTCTTTAAAATACAGGGATTTTATTAAAAAAAATAAAGAATATAAAAAATTCTCAAAAAAATAATGAGAATTCAGTTATCAATGGTTTCAGCTTATATACTGCCTCTTACGGCATTGATGTCTGATGATGCTTCTAGTCCGGAGTTTTGTGTGAAGTATGCTCTGTAGATTAGTAGTGCAGCTATTGCGATCACGATTACACCACCGAATAACAGTATATATTCAGCTGCTCCTTGTCCACCTTCATCTTTTAAAAAGCTCATATTTTTTACCTCCAATGGGTTATAATATACAATAATATATTCAAGACTATTTAAATATTATGTGTTTTTGGGAGACATACTGTTTATCTACCTCCAAAAAATTTATATTATAAATACCGGGCACTGTTTATGTTTTTACACTTATATGCTGCCTCTTACGGCATTGATGTCTGATGATGCTTCTAGTCCGGAGTTTTGTGTGAAGTATGCTCTGTATATTAGTAGTGCAGCTATTGCGATCACGATTACACCACCGAATAACAGTATATATTCAGCTGCTCCTTGTCCACTTTCATCTTTTAAAAAACTCATATTTTTTTACCTCCAGGGTCTTTCTATCTGTATTAACTATATTATTTTTGACCAATATATAATTGTTGCCTGTGAACAATATTGTTATCACAATTATATACTATAATTATTATAGTCTTTTCACAGATAATTATCTTTTATATAGTCCTTTGTGCATATTATCACGTACAAATAAAAGATGGTTGTGAACCATGCCCAAAAATTACAATTTAAGAAAACTGATCCTGGAAGTATTGGAGGGTGATGAATTATCCAAGAGAAAGATTTTGGAAATTATCAGATCCAGATCAGGGATAGGTACCTCAGATAAGACCTTTAATGAATCTTTAATGGCTTTGTTACGTGAAGGACAGATATACATCGCTGATTATGATTTCACCATATATGATGGTGTGAAAAGGATTCAGTCCATAAGACCGGATGGTATTGTTTTTGGTGTTTCCAGAATGGATTTTGTGGAAATTGAAACCATCTTAAAACAGATGGAAAGCAAGGATCACGAGGAAGTGTACCGGGCTTCCAAGAACCTTAAAAGAATCTTCCGCAGAAAGATAGATGAAGTTCAAAATGATGGAACCTTAAACATTGGAAATGGTTCAGATTCCCTTTTCAATCAGACTATTTTCTACATGAATTCAATGGGTGAAGAACCCAAAAGAAGCTTTAGAAATAAACTAGCCTGGAGTTTAAGTAATAATAATGGTTCTCTTGAACTGTTCAAAAGTATTGTTTCTTTCATCCAATCTCAAGAGTAAGATCAATAAAATTAATTTATTCTTATTTTAAAGTTCATTCTCAGATGAAAGTACATTTATCATAGTTATTAGTAAATTTAAAAAAACTTAATTCTAAAAAAAGTTAAAATGATCAAGTTTAGGAGGAGGCAGTAGAACTTGATCTAACACGGTTAACATCTGCCGATGAATTAAGTGGATTCACACTATAAATATAATCACGATATATTATCAATGCTACCATTGCTATAATTATAATTGCCCCGAATAACAATATGTACTCGGCGGCCCCCTGCCCATGCTCGTCTTTTATAAACAATTTTAACACCATTAATCATAATTCATTAATTAATAAAATGTACCTATTCACAAATAAATGTTTCTAAAAACGGTACTTCTTTCTTGGATTTTCCCATTATTCCCATTGAAGGAATAATTAGCATTCTATAATAATTATAAATAAAAAACGATTATCTCATTTTGAATTTGGAATCATATGAGTTTTATATTTAAAAAAAGAAAAATTCATAAAAGATAGATAAACTTATTTAGAAAAGATCACAATTGAATTTCAAATTGTTTTAGATTTAATTTTTCAATAAAATTTCAAAGTTACAATGGCTATAAAATGAAAGTACTCTTAATACCCTGTGGAATAGGCATGGGACACACATCCCGCTCAGTTGCCCTTGCCCAGAAATTTGAGGAAAATGGTGACCAGGTTCTCTTTGCAAGTTATGGTTCAGGTTACCAGATGCTCAATGAGTACAGTGATTATAATGTGGAAAAACTTCCCACAATCAAATTTTATGGAAGTTCAGGTGAACTTAACCTTAAACACACAGCTCGCAAGTCCATAGACGCACCATACCATTTTTTGAAAAGTATTTACCACGAATCACGTATTATAAAAGAATTCAACCCGGACGTGGTTGTTTCTGATTCACACTATTCTGTCCCCATCACCTGCAAAGTCCTGGGCATACCATGTGTATTGATAACCAATGACATTGCCCCTGACTTTAAAGAAGTCTACCAGAATGACCGCACTATGGAATACCTGGAAAATGGGTTGCAACGCTTCATAAAAGATGTGTCTCGACTCTGCCAGTCTATTATCATACCAGATATTGAAAATTCCTGGCAGATACCCCCACAAATCCATGATCGGGTTAACTTCACTGGACCCATCTTAAAGATGGATACTCACACCATGGCCAGTAAGGGAGATCTCCGTCAAAAATTCGGGTTTCATAAATCAGATAAAATCGTAATGGCCACGGTAGGGGGTTCTGAATTTGGGAATAAACTTTTAAATCTGCTTAATAATACCGCACCTAACCTGGACTGTGATCATTTAATCCTGGTCACCGGGCCCCAGATAAAATTAGATCTGGAATTTTCTTCTTCCCGTATAATATGTAAAAGGTTCCTGGGGGATATTATGGAATGGATGAAACTATCCGATCTGGTGGTGAGCCTGGCTGGACACACCACTTCCATGGAAATAGCATCTATGGGTATTCCTAGTATTATGGTACCCATTGAAAACCATCCGGAACAACTTAAAAATGCCAGGAAAATGGAAAAATATGGGATAGCCCACCTGGAGAGCATGAAAAATTTAAGTTCTAAAAAATTGTCTGAGGAAATTAACCACCTCCTGGAAAATGGAGGTTTGAAAGAAGGAGCTTTAACTACCCAGAAGATGTTTTCTAAATACAATGGAACTGAGGATGCCACCAAGATCATCCGGAAATGTGTGAAAGTCAAGGAAGAAATAAATTAAATTTACCTAGAATTAAATTTACCTAGAATTAGATTTACCTAAAATTAAATTTACCTATTTTTTAAAATGTATACTAGGGAGTTTCCGGAAAATATTAATAATTGATAGGGAACACATTAATTTAGAGATTCAATTTTTTAAGACCTAAACTGAAAGAATGATAATAATTGGTGTGTGATGAAAGTAACAAATTTATAAATAATCCCTAACATAATAAGATTAGGAGGTAGAGGATGATCAATTTAATTGTCAGCGTTTTCGGGGCTCTCTTGGTTATCGGTGGATTTTATTTTATGTACTTAGGTTTCAATGTTCCACCCAATCCCTTAGCTTTCTTTGTTGGTTTAATAGCAGCAGTATTTGGACTTATTTTGCTAATATTCTTTGGTAGTAAGATAGATTTATCTAAAAAGCCAATGGCAAGACCTAAAAAAGCAGCCGTACCTAAATCAGGAGGGATGGCCGTAAAAAAACCTAAAAAAATCCCACCTAAAGATAAAAAACCCACTGAAGATAAACCACGGGTTATTAAACCCAAACCACGTGTGCGTGAGCAACCTAAATTCGGGCCAGCACAAACATCCACACCCACCATAAAAAAAGAAACAGCAGCCAAACCAGGTAAAGCAATTAAACCAAAAAAAATGGATGAAGGAAAAATCACCCCTCAAGTTCAACCTACTAAAGCACCTTCAAAACCAACTACTCCACCTTCAGATACCACTAGTAAAGAAAAGATCACCCCTCGTAAAATAGCTCCAGTTAAAAAAGCAAGTGAAGATAAAAAACCTGGAAAAATTACCCCTACCAAAAAAGAAGAAGCAACAAAACCATCTATCTTCAAAAAGAAAGAAACACCTGCAACTACTGCTAAAAAAGAAGAACCTGTGCCTGCCCCTAAAAAGGAAGAACCTGCACTTACTGCTAAAAAAGAAGAACCTGGAAAAACCCCAGAACCAAGTTCCTTAAAAGAGAAAGAAGAAAAAGTTAAACCACCAGCCCCTAAATCTGTGCTGGAAACTGCTGATAAAGAAAGACTCAAGGAACTTCAGACACGTTCAGGTAGGGATGATCAGTTTGTTAAAAACAGGTTGGACAAACTGAAAGCCAACTACATCCAAAATGCCAAGGATATTGAAACTATAATCGATGATCGACTGGACTCCTTTAAAGGAACCATTGATAAATTAAAATCAGAATCAACTGAACCATCTATAATATGGTCTTTTGAAGCTCAAGATGTTCAGGAAGCCATGAAAGACACCATAGGCACGGCTGAAAACAAGTTACTGATGATGTATCCCTGGGTACGTAATATTGATGTGAGCATCCTTAAAAAATTCATGGACACTGACAGTCGGATGATCATCCAGGAAGCCAGTTTAGATGATGATGCATCAGTGGAACTGATAAAACTACTCCAGGAAAAAAATGTTCAAATCAAAACCATGCCCCACGTACACACTGTAGCGGTTGTTGCTGATGAAAATAATGGTCTTATCATATCCACGGACCCTATATATGAAAGTTATGAAGTGGGAGTTATCTACAAGGATAAAAAATCTATTTTAGAAATTGAAAGAATGTTTGAAGATGCATGGGGCATTTCCAAGGAAATAGATCTGGAGATCAAACAATGAACATCCGCTGGCTGGGCCATTCTGCCTTCTCCATCTCCACAGACAATGAACTTAACATTTTAATTGACCCCTTTATAACGGATAATCCGGCCTGTCCTGTTGATGTGGAAGACCTCCAGGCTGATATTATCTGTGTTACCCATGGCCATAAAGACCATTTTGGGGATACAGTCAAGCTAGCTGAACTTAATAATGCCATTATAGTATGTAACCATGAGCATTCCATCTATTTATCTGAACAGGAACTGGAAACCATGGGTATGAACATAGGTGGCACTGTTGATATTGAAGGAATAAAAATAACCATGGTTAATGCTATCCATTCATCAGACATGGATTTTATAGAGGAAATAGGGCCAGGAGGAAGTTCCTGTGGTTTCATACTGGAACTTGAAAATGAGAGAAGGATCTACCACTCCGGGGATACTGGAATCTTTGGAGATATGAAAACGGTTATCAAAGATATTTACAGACCCCACATTGCATTATTACCCATAGGGGATCGTTATACCATGGGAATCAGGGAAGCTTCCCTAGCTGCCCGGTGGATAGAACCAGAAGTCATAATGCCCATGCATTACAACACCTATCCTGTGATAGAACAGGACCCCTACCACTTCAAGGATATGGTTGAAAAATCCATCCAAACCAGGGTAGCAGTGCTTAAACCTGGTGAAATTTACCAGGAATGAGAAAACCCACCATAGTACAAAGAATTAAAACATGGCTTGCAAAGTGATTAAATGGTTGATATTATGCAGAGAATTTTCAGAAAAAAATTTTTCAGAGACATCTTCAACAAACTAATTGGAAAGGATAAAAAACTCAAAATAGGATTTTATGGTCACCCTAACTCTGGGAAAACCACCCTGGCAAACAGGATGACCAAAGATTGGATAGGAAAATCCCTGGGACTAGTATCAGAGATACCCCACGAAACCAGAAGAGTTTACAGACAGGAAAGAGTAACCCTCAACTATGATGGGGTGGAACTGGACTTCGACATCATAGACACCCCCGGAATAGCCACTAAAATTGATTATAAAAACTTCTTACAGTATGGCCTATCAGAACAAGAAGCTAAAGAAAGAGCTAAAGAAGCCACCAAAGGCATAATTGAAGCTATAAAATGGTTAGATGATGTGACTGGTGTTTTATTAGTGGTGGATGCAACCAAGGATCCCCTGACCCAGGCCAACATAACCATAATCGGCAACCTGGAGGCACGTAATATTCCATTCGTAATTGTAGCCAACAAGGTGGATCTACCTGAATCCAATCCAGAAAGGATTCTTTCAGTGTTCCCCCAGCACAAGGTGGTGGGTATCTCTGCCCTGCATGGAGAAAACACTGATGAACTTTACAAGGCCATGGTGGAGAAATTCAGTTAGGAGTGATTATCATGGATGATTCTGTAACCAACAGCCTTAAAATGGATTTCATCTCATCTGATGCTTTAAAAACAAAAAGTAGCATTGAAAAAATATCCATGATCGTGGAAAAGGTCAAGGAAGGCGAACTTCTGGTGATTGAAGGTGGATTGGAACCAGAAGAAGAGGCGGAGTTAATTGAAACCACCATGCGTGAGATCGATGTGGAAAACTTCGTGGGCATAGACATCTACACCCTGGAAAAAGATGAAAGCTCATTTTTCGGCCTTTCCAAGAAGAAAACCGTGGGCATAACCATCATTGGTCCTGCAAATGTCATGAAAACAGTGAAAAGAAAGTCAAACTTCTTATCCATGGTAGCAAGCCTCGGTGGTAGTGATGCATCGATGTATTAAGTGTGGCCATGAATACGAGGACTCAGAAGACCTTATCCTAAAAGGATGCCCTAACTGTGGCAGCAAATTCTTTGAATTACACCAGGAAGGAAAAGTTAAGGAAATCAAAGAGATGAAGGGTAGTTCTGTGGAAACCATAATGGTCCATGAACATGGGGTCTATGAAGTGAACCTGGAATCCCTCATGGCTGATGAATCAGTTATAGTGTCAGATGAAGAAGGAAAATACCTCATTGACATCAATTACATCCTTAAAAAGAAGATTAAAGAGAAAGAAAAATCTTAACCACCTAATCTTCATTTTATAATTTATTTAATCAGCTGTTACTTTCATGTTTTTTTTTAAATCCAGAATTTTATACAAAATCACACTTACCCGATGGTAACACCCGGATCACATCTTCCAGGGTTAAAATCCGGTCAGAATCGATTTTCCTCTGAACTGCCCGGGCAATCTCCTCTTTCTTGGTAAAACCCGGTTTCAGGACCACATAGTTATCTGTATATTTGGCCACAGCATCCACTGGTCCGGCCATTATCCTTACACCCTCATAATCCACTATACCCACTGCTATTTTAAGGGGAATTCCCCGGAGATAATTCCTGGTGCCACGTATTATGAAGGCCCCTCTGGCAACAAATTCACCAGATTGAGGAGTTTTGGAAACCTGATCTGGATGTACCCAGTAAACATCCTGGGAAGCATAACCCTTACTCCAGGCACTGGAAAAGGAAGCAGCCAAGTAACCAGCTTCCTGGATGGTGGATTCGGGAATCTCACCCTCAAGATCACCTTTTTTAATAACCACCGAGGGAGCTCCGTGAATATCCGAGTGCAGGTAAATATCATTTTTCTCCAGGTAACGTTTCACCACCAGTTCATTGGTACCAGCATCTCTACCACTAATAACCAGCAAACCATCGGAGGATAAAAACCAGCGCAGTTTTTCGAACCATTTAAGCTCTCTTTTAACCCTTTTCTGGGGAATACGCACCTTTTCCAGGGCCAGTTCCCTTTTATTCCGCATCCTCTCCACATCCTTCCGGGTGCGTTCAATGGCAATGTTAACACCTTTAATCTTTCGTTTAGCCTTTTTACCTTTATTATAATATTTTTCTGCGTTTTCAGGGATTTCGAGATTGGTATCAACCACTACCCGTTCCCCTTCAATATTCAAGGTTAAAACACCCATTTTATCCAGGGATTCAATGTTTTGCGCTTCTTTTAAACCTTCTTTACGTGCTTTTTTAAGTTTGGATGCTATCTCCACCCAGGAAAATCTCTCCCGAGCCTGATGGATAATATCTAAGATATTCTGAATATCAGAGTAATGAGAGTAAAGAAGATCACCCTTCTTTTTAGATTCAACTATGGTTTTCTGGAATTTTTCCCGGGTTTCCTCCTGTATACGGAGCCTTTTTTCATATTTACCCACTTCTTTCGCCCAGATATCCTCTTGAACCTTCTTGATATCAGCCCCAACCTTTCCACTGTAGAACTCATCAGCAGCCTGGTTGAAACTAGGGAAACGTTCCTTCTCATAATTCTGATACATCACAAGATCCAGGGGTAAAACATCTTCTTTACCAATTTTAACCTTCCCCTTTTCCTCTTCCTTAACAGGTTTGCCATTCTCATCTTTGATAATTTCTTTAACTATTTGGGGCTGGAAATTAAAAGTTTTAAGGGGTTTGAAAAGTTCCACCATGCTCTGATAAATTGATTGGATTGTTTCATCATCTACATTCTGGGCAGGAAGTTTTTTATCCACTCCTGAACGTAAACATATCTCTTCAGAGTACAAACCTCCTAAACCGCTTCTAGCCAGGGTTCGGATGATATCTGAGTCAGAATCTTTGAATAGATTTTTTAAATCTTCCAATTCAACATTTAAAGGATGTATTCCTCTTTCTGCAGGGTAATGGTATTCTTCTTTAGAGGTGATCTTCCTTCCCTGTGCATGTCGGTGTTTCAGGGGTAAGATAATTCGGTTCTCTTCATCCAAAAGTATTATATTACCCTGAGAGAAAAGTTCAACAACCAGAGTAAAACGATGTTCTTTCTGGATGTCAATTTCCAGAATACGATCAAAGTTATGCTGCCTCACTCCCTTCACTGTAGCGTTTTTAAGGTGTTTACGCAGAAGCATAGGGAATGATGGGGGAACCTTAGGATTTTCTGGAGGATACTGGGTGGTGTGCACTCGTAACCCTGCCTGGAAGGCCACATCAACCCGTCCCTTACCTGGAACATGGAAACGTATAATAACCGTATCCCGGGTGGGTTGGTATGCTTTCTGAACCCGGGCATCACCTAAGAGTTCATGGAGTTCATGGGAAATAGCGTAAAGATCAACATTGGACATGGCTTTCATAAAGACACCTTTATCTATATTATATGCTCATAACTAAAATATGTAAAACGGAGGAAAAATATGGAAACCGAAGTTAAGTTAACCAGCATACATGCTGTACTTGCCATAATTGCAGGATATTTATCATTTTTACTTTCCACAGGCGCTATATCAGGCCTGGGTAAAAACGAAGCTCTAGCAGTACTGGCAGGTTTAGTTATCCTATATCTGGGCGGTCAGATATCAGAGAGAGTTTTTGGCAAGGAAGAAGTTGGAGGAATAAAAGGCTGGTTTACAAGCGGCATTTTACCATTTTTCTTTATATGGATACTGGTATGGGTCCTTTTATATAACCACTAATCCCCATTTCATACTAAAAGCCTAAAATTCCATTTCTTTTTTTTATCCTTTAAAATATATTTTTTTAACTATCTGAATTTATCATCAATTTTTCGATAACTTACTTGCAATGTTTTATTTAGTTTTCAAGGGGGGACTGTTTGTATTTGGTTTTCATTGAATATTCATTAGACTTAGAATGTCCAGTAAAATATCCAGATAAAGACGAAGATCAGAGCCAGTACGAATATCAGAGGAGCCACCACCCTGCTTACTGCAACAATGGAACTGATGGTGGTCACCAGTTCAGTGGCATGGGTGGGTCCCAAGGTATTTATACCAGCTATTTTCATGGTTTCAGAACCTACCATAACTGGTTCCAGATCATTTAAAGCATTTTGAGTGCATTCTACTGTTTTTGCAATGATTACATCTCTATCTCTCATTCCCAGGGGGTTATGACCTCCAGAGAGAGTGTTGACAAAGTGAGTATCAGTGGTCATTACCTCAGCATGATCCACATCCAGTTTTTCCACAGCCTGAAGTATCTCCTTCCGGAAACCGATGACCATGTTGTTGGCATCCAGAAGAATATAAGCGGTTTTCTGACCTTGTACATCAAGAACCATTACTTTAACTCCACTTTGACCCATACCACTACTTTTACCTAATTCTTCAATAGGGTCATAGGCACATCCCATTTTAAACTCGGATTGTTCGGGTTTTTCCAGTTTTTCAACTGCATCCATGAGTTGGAACACTTCAGGATTACCCGGGAGGACTCTTCCAGATTCTCCCTTAAATGAGTTGTGACAGTCTACCAGGACCACGTTATCTGCTTTCGTATGGCCCTGAGCTGCTTTAATCAGGGATAAACCAACTCCAAAGTCAATATCATCAAATCCAAGCGGGGCAAAGGTGGCTAAAAGTAACAGATTATCTCCGAAGTACTGGGCACTCAGTTTGGCATCTTCATGTTCAATATGGATGAATGGACTGGCTACTGGTGAATATTCCATGTTCTCCAGGGAGTTTTTAATTACTTTTTCGATTTTACATATCTCCCGGGAACTAACCGGGTTAAAGTCATGGGTGGAAGGACCATGACTGACCATGGCAAATGAGTCAAATCTCTTTGCTAGAACTGTGGGCATGTTCCCTCCTCCAATGGTTCCAACTGGTCCTGGATGGACACAGGGAGATATGAAAAGTCCTTTAATACCATTTTTTCCCTTAAAACTTACCACACCTACCAGGGTGTCTATGGGTTCCCCCATGTCTTCGAAAAGTTTTTCCATGGCCTGGGATCCTTCAGTGTACTGTGCAATGAACAGTGATAATAATTCCAGACCACCAACCCCTAGGTTATGACGGATGGGGGATTCAATAACCAGTATGAATGAGTAAATGGCCATCATCAGTATCAATGCAGCTATTAATCCTTTCAGTGCCACGGCTATGATGCTGAAGGGGCCGATGTTAGTACCAATACTGGTTAAAGATACTATAACCACCACCATACTGAGTATGAGTACTGGTTGAATGGCAGAAATAAGGATGGATCGAACTGCACCAATATTGGAGGTACTCCATATGATGAAAGTACGCACTCCAAAGGCCAGGGCACAGCCCAGGATAATTGCATCAATAACATAGTTGTAAATAGTAAAAGTGGACACTAAACTACCCACAATATAAACCAAAGCCACCAGTACCATGTTCAGGAGGGATATGAACATTGCCTGCTTTATTTTCATGTGTCTTCCATCCAGGGCATTAATAATCGGTTGAGATATAGCCCCATCCATGATGGAAGTTAATCCGAAGATTAAAAAACCGGTAGATCCCCCGTAAACTATGCTGTCAAATAAGGATACTGCAGGTTCCAGATAAGCAGCAATAGCACCGGTAAGAAAGCTTAAAAACGTCATGGTTAAAATGGATATCCTACTGGGGGGTAGGGTCACCATGTACTTGGAAAGATCGGTAATATGGTCAACAGCGGACATAACGCACCTCTAGTTATATAAAGATTAAGATATAACAGTATAATGAACTTAATATATTAAGTCTGTTATCTTTATTATAGTAGTTCTTAATGATTTAGGAGAATTCTTTAAACAATTATTCCTTTTATATTTTCCTTTTTGAACCTTTAAAAAATCAGGTTCAAGTGGATAGTTAAGAACACAACTAAATTTCAGTTCTGTTATTATATACCAATTTCTATTTTTAACTAATGAAGTCATCTGTTGACAACAGCTATTATGGACTTGGATTAACCATTAATCATAATAAATTAATATTAAGTAATACTAATGATTTTTTTCTACTGAGATATTATGGAATAACAAAAGTATGAAATATAGGTAAACAGGGTAATATATAAAATAATTTTATGGAAAACTATTCCGGTTTCTTCATTTTGGTTTGAAAATTTTTCTACTCCTGAAACTAAAATCATGTACTTAATTGTAATGTAAAATAAAGTAATGTAATGTACTGGCATGCTTTATACAGTAAACTACGATATATCACATTTCCTTAAATTTAACAGGACTTCTTTAATTAATAGAGGAGTTAAAAGACCAATGAAAAGATAGCAAAATATCAGAGGCACTGGTTTTAGATATAAATGATAATTTTCACTGATAGAATTTTTTTTATAGATCCTTTTTATAAATAATAGCTTTTTTTATAAGTTGTATCCTTGGTTATAGACGCATTGATATCTGTTCATGGGATAAAAATTTCCCTAGGAATTGGTGTTCATTTAAATTACTATTTAGGTGGGGATGAGTTTAGGTTATTTAACTGGGGATGAGTTTAGGTGGAACATTGATTTCTTAAACTCTATTCTAGATTCCTTAAACCCTACTCTAGATCTTCTTTTATTTATCCTGTGAATACTGATAGGATTATATTTTTAAAAATCATTAATATCATACCAGATAATAAACCTATATTAATATAATAATGACATAATTGGAAAATAAGAAACCATAGATAAACCATAATTTATGTTTTATATTTCTAGTCCAGAAAATGAGTTTGCAAAGTAAAGGCAAAGATTTTAGGTGTTTAGATGGCGTTAAAGGGAGATAAATTCTCTAAATCTGTTTTTTCGAAGAGTAAGGGTTATCTCTTTTGTAATCACTGTGGGGGTTATTATAAACTTAAAGAAAGTGAATCTCACCGTGATTTTGAGAAATGTGAGTGTGGAAACCCTTTAGAATTAGTTAAAACAAAAAAAGCACTTGATTTGAAGATTTATAACCTTAATCAGAACAAAGAAGTTTTGGACCAGTTTGAAACCGCCATGCTAGAAAGGAGAGAAAATCTCAAAAATTTTTTCCCCCACATTGACATTGACGATAAATTTATACAAGAAATGCAAGAAGAAGAGGATTTTTGGGATATTATTGACCAGAAATCAGAGTTTGACAGTCAAAAGAAATATTTGGACATTATTTTGGAACAAGAACGTTTAATGACTCAAATTAATGAAAAAAAGATAAAAATCAAGAATCCCAGTTTTACAGATAAGATTATCACTTTTTATGAAAAAACTGACCCTATTATTTTATTAGGAGTGATTATATTCATCTTGATTGTTATTCTTATCCTGACCGTGTTGATGGGATGGGTATAAATATATTCTTTTAATTAACCCAACTTTTATTAATTAATCTAGACTTGTGGAAGGTGCACCAATGATAGTTAATCTCCAAACACCCCTTACTAAAGAAGACACTGAAAAATTAAGAATTAAAGATTCGGTTTATATCTCAGGAACCATTTACACTGCCCGGGACAGTGCTCACAAACGCATAATTGAGAAAGGGGCACCGGTCAATCTGGAGGGAGCGGTGATATTCCACGCTGGACCCATAATAAGAAAACAGGATGATAATTATCAAATGGTAGCGGTGGGACCTACAACCAGCACCCGTATGAACCCTTACCAGACAGAAATACTGGATCAGGGAGCTCTAGCCATCATTGGAAAAGGAGGAATGGATGAACACACTTCAGATGCTTTAAAAAGAAATAAAGCAGTTTTCCTGGCAGCAGTAGGTGGTTGTGCTGCGCTCTATGTCAGTTCCGTGGAAAAGATAAAAAATGTGCACTGGCTGGACTTAGGGGTTCCTGAAGCTATCTGGGAACTGGAAGTCAAAGACTTCGGACCTTTAATTGTAGCTATGGATTCTGAAGGGGGCGATCTCTATGAAGAGGTACGGCAAAGAAATAAATCCTAAAATGGGGTGAATCCTAAAAATAGATGATTATAATGGATAGATCCTAAAGGAAATGCATAAAAATTAGGAGGAAGGGGATTAATGAATAACATGGATCCTGAAGAAATCCTACATGGTTTTCTGGACACTCACATTCACACCAGTCCGGATATAAAACCAAGGCTTCTGGATGATTATGAAGCAGCCCTGGAGGCTAAAGAGAAGGGAATGAGAGCTATTGTCTTGAAATCCCATACAGAATCCACTGCTGGCAGGGCATACATCGCCCATAGATTAACTGGGTTTTCAGTGTTTGGTGGGATCACACTCAACCAGACTGTGGGAGGTTTAAATCCAGAGGCAGTTCGAAGTGCTGCTTTATTAGGTGCTAAAATTATTTGGCTTCCCACCATCCACCATCAGGATATTAAAATAGAGCAAGAACCTCTGCAGGATATATTGCATCTGATAAAAAAGTATAATCTCGTTCTGGCCACAGGCCATTTAAAACCACAGGAAATATTTCAGGTCCTGGATGAGTGTCACAGTATAGGGGTAGAAAAAGTATTGATAAACCATCCTCTGACTGGAGTGGTGGGAGCATCCCTGGATGAACAGAAAGAAATGGCTCGTCAAGCTTACCTGGAGCACTGTTGGGTGGCCACCATGCCTCAACATGATAAACTGAATCCTACCATTATGGCTGATGCAATTAAAGAGGTAGGAGCTCAAAGATGTATATTGGCCACAGATTTTGGACAGAAACATAATCCCAGTCCAGTAAGGGGCATGCTGCTCATGATTGAAAACATGATAAAAGAAGGTATTTCCTGGAGGGAAATAACCATTATGTGTAAACACAATCCAGAGAAACTATTATTCTAATCTTTAATTTATAGGAAATTCCGATGAGTATAGGGGAACTTTATATAACAAGATTCAGGAAAATCCTATTTTAGGAAGAAAAAAACTCTTATTTTTGGGAAAAAATAGATTAAACAACTTGGGAGGAGTTAAATTGGAAAAACGACATCAAGAATACATGGAATATTATCAGGCCAGATTAAAAAAATATGAAAATAACTCCCTTTATCCTCACTCATACCAGTCTGAAAAAGAGTTATGTGAGGCCATAGCAAATTCAGACAACCTTGATGAGTTTGGCCGTAAGGTGGAAGATGGAAATCTGGCTGTCGAGAATGCCATAGCTCTGGTGAAAGACCAGGAAACCGCCCGAAAAAAATTATACCAGGAATTAAAAGAAGAAATACGTTTACATGCTCCATTACGAATTCTTGATGTTATTGATACACTAAAAACTGATCTAGAACTGACCAATACTGTTTCTGAAATTGAAGGTGAAGTAAGTAATGAGATCGCCCTGGATCTTTTCACAGAAGAGATATATTATGATCTATTAAGTTTAGAGGAAATAGAAGTTTTCCAGTCTGCAGAGGTCCCAGATGAATGGAAACAGGAGATCAACCAGGACTATCCCCAGGAACTTATCACTATGGGTCGTGAAGATTGGAATGAATCAGTAATTCCCAATGTCCATAAATGGGATCCGGAGTGGCAGTACAACTTTGACCTTATATGGGAGGAAAGGCACCGGAGACTAATCCCCATACCTGATGAAGTCCTAAAAAAGAGAATAGAACAGTTCAAAATTTACAGGGGGATCTAGGCATGCCTGTGGATAAAGCAATGGCGGATGCTATCCTGGATACCTACCGCAACATGTATCGTGAGATGGAAGAGAAAGGAGTAGAAAGTGAATCATTCCAAGCCATGGCCAATGCTTTAAGCAGAATGGAACGATTGGCTCAGGAAACTGATGATATTGTTGCTTTCACAGCAAAACTCACCACCGAGAACCTGTTCATAGAGTTTAGCAATGCCTATTCAGAAACCATGTCAAATATGGTTAAAGAAGAATATTCTACAGGTGGCGGAGATGAACTACTCCTGGAAAAAACATTGGAAGCCTATGAAAATACCATCAAAACTTTAGAGGACCATCCTAATTATGAACTCCTTAAAACACCCCTGGAAGACTTGATTGAACTTGGAAGATCAGGAGTATCCTATCCTGTATTTTTAAGAATTGCAGAGGAAAAAGGACTTTACAAGGCCATGGAGGGGGACGTGGTTTTAAGGGAAGCCCTAATCTCTGATAAAACCTTTGCTGAATTCATGCACCTGCCACTGGAAATGGAAAAGTGTGAGAAGATCCTGAAAGTCCATGATAAACTGGCATCCCGTTCACCATTTAAGGTGGCAGATAGCTTTGAATTTGGACTGGAAAGACAAAAAATCGATTGGCAGTATGCACCACGTATTAATCACTGGAACCTGGTCATACGATTATGGGATAAGATGCTTGACAATGTACATGACTGGCTGGACTCTTTCTGTAGTTTCGCACCTTATGATGAACGCTGGGCAGATAGAAGAGGTAAAGTTTATACCATGCGTAACATTAAGCGTACCCAGGACTGTAATCCTGGAATTTTCAAGGTCAGGGAGAAAATATTCCAGGAATACTTCCAAATGGGCTGGAAGGATATATTCAACCATGAAACCTTTCTGAATGAATATGAAGCAAATCGTGTCTGGTACTCCGACGAAGCACTGGATCTTATGAAAAAGACATACCCTTATTGTGTGCCATTTAATAAGCCAGACCCTGAGTTAATACAGGAAGCTGAAGTTATCCACGCTGAAAAAAGATATAAAAGACCGGAAGCCTTCCAGTATTCATCTGAGGATAAGAAAAAGTTTATAAGCATCTTTGGAAAGGAAAAATGGGATGAATTTTTTGGAAAATATGAAAAATAAGTCTTATTACTTCTTTGATCATCCTGAAATAAATATTAAATGGCTATTTCGGTGATTTAAATGAAAGAATCCTATCCAGATGAATTCTGTGTAAGTTACAAAATCAAAGAGATGGGTTATTTTTTTAATTTAAAATGGGAAGATGATCATTTAACCTTAAAACAATTTTCAAATGATCATCCAGGTATACAGGAAAATATAACTCCCACCCTTAATGAATGGGTAGATTTCTGGCACCGTATGGATGAGATAGAAATATGGGATTGGTATGATGAATATCTTATGACCTGTTTGGATGCTTGTAGGGAAGGCGATGAATGGGAAATAGGTATAGTGTTTGGTGATATGCGAATGGAATCTCATGGTGCCAACAGTTATCCTTCCACTTTTAGGGAGTTTGTAAAATCACTGGATGAGTTAACTGATTTTTTAATTGAATTTATTCATCAAGATTAAATGTAGAATTGATCCTAATTTTAATAAGCATAACTGCATAAGACAAGACACTTTCACCAGGGTGTCCTATGGAATTGATCCTAATTTGGATAAGCATGACCTGATGGTTAAACCTACTCTATGTATGATAACTCTATCACATAATTTTAGAATACTAACCTGATTTCAAATATTCTAGACCCATAAATTTATCATAATATTATTATTTATAGTATTAATTTGAGAAATGGTCCTATTTGCACTGGCCAGTATATACTGGGTGGTTGAAAAACACATGTTTTGCAAGATTTTGATTCTGCCTACTAAACCTATGAATAGCCGGCCCCATTGGAAATGATTTTAAAGGTGATAAGGTTAACTTTTGCTGGTGAAAATTTATTTTAATCCAGATCAACATATCTATTTTAATCAGCTATTTTCACAGGGGGAAAATAATGCCCAAAATAGAAATCGATCCAGATTTTGTGCACCAAGTGCGGAACCTGTGTTACCAACTGCCGGAGGGTATCTTCAACCAGGAAGATGATGACTTAATTCCCACAGTTGAAAATAAGGAGAACTGCATACTATGTGGCAGGTGTGTGGACAACTGTCCCGAGGATGCAGTGAAACATGAAAATTTTAAGAATTAAAATGAAACACTTTTTTTGAATATTTACACATAATATATAATGTGCACAATATATTATGGTGGCGATTAAATGACAGCTATTAAAGTACTTTTGGTAGAGGCTGAACCCATAGATGCATTGGATATCAAGCAGATTTTGGAATCATTCAACTACAAAGTTCTATATATCACCTCATATGGTGAAGAAGCCATTAAAAAAGCACAGGAACTCATGCCAGACATTGTTCTTATGGACATAATTTTAAAGGGAAAAATCAGCGGTTTAGAAGCAGCATCAGAAATTAAAAAGATGGGCATACCAATTATATACTTAACAGTTCATTCTGAGGAGGCTACCATTCATAAAGCTAAATTCACAGAACCTTATGGATACCTGGTGAAACCATTTGAATTAATGAATCTTAAAAATTCAATTGAACTGGCTCTTTTTAAGCATGAAGTGGAACAGAAACTAAAAGGAATCATCCAGGGTTCTCCTATTCCTCAGTTTGTTTTAGATAAAAATCACAGGGTCATGTACTGGAATAATGCTCTGGAAAAATATAGTGATATTAAAGCTGAAGATGTTATTGGAACTACAGATCATTGGAAAGCTTTTTATAACACGAAAAGACCGTGTTTAGCAGATTTATTATTAGATAATACTGTGAAAACTGTTTCCCACCATCAGAAAGATAAATTTAAAAAATCTGAACTCTTAGATGAAGCATACGAATCCACGGATTTTTTCCCAAAGATCGGTGAAACTGGTAAATGGTTATACTTCACCGCTACAACTATTAAAAACTCCAAAGGAGAAGTTATAGGTGCTATAGAAACTCTTGAAGATATTACTCGTCGTAAAAATGCTGAAATGGAATTAATTAGTAGTGAAACACAATATCGTACTATTCTGGAAAATGTGCAGGATGCCTATATCAGATCAGATGAAAATGGGCAGATTATAATGGCCAGTCCTTCAGCTGCTAAAATGTACAGGTATAATTCTCCACAGGATATGATGGGTATCTCAGCTGAATCATTATATAAAAACCCTGAAGATAGAATTTTAATGCTTGAAAAACTTAAAAAACAGGATATACTGGGAGATTTCGAAGCTAAGGGTATGAGGAATGATGGTACGTCTTTCTGGGCTTCGGTGAATGCTCAGTGTTATCATGATGATCAGGGACAAATCCAGGGACTGGATGGTTTTATCAGGGATATATCGGAACGTAAAAATTCAGAAGAAATATTAAGGCAGAGTGAAGAAAGATTCCGTGCTTTAATCTGTAACTCCACAGATATTATCCGGATACTGGATGAAAATGGTATCATTGTTTTTGATTCTCCTTCTTCTGAACGTATTTTGGGTTATCCTAAAGATTTTTTCCCGGGTAAAAATCCACTGGATTTCATCCATCCTGATGATCGAAGGAGGGTGATTGCTGATTTGGGTGAAGTATACCAAAACCGAAATCCGGGCACTCCCACTGAGTTTAGAATCATGAAGGCGGATGGTGAGTACCTTCCTGTGGAAACAGTTTCACGTAACATGATGGATGTTCCGGGTATTGAAGGTATAGTGGTCACCACTCACCCTATTCGTGAACGTAAAATCATGGAAGAGGCTCTAAGAACCAGTGAAGAAAAATACCGTACTCTTTTTGAATCAGACCCTAATTACACTATACTGGTGGGGTTAGATGGTGTGATTTTGGATGTGAATAATGCTGCGGTGAATTTTACTGGTTCATCCAAAGAAAAATTAATTGGTGAAAAATTCACGGAATTGGGCCTGTTCCTGGAAGAAGAGATGGATTTACAATTGAAAAATTTCACTCGCACCATCCAAACACGGATGATACAGGCATTTCAATGCAGAGTTTTTAACAAAGGAGGTGGTATCAGTTGGATTGAATCACGGTTAGTTCCCCTGGAGAAGGAGGGGGTTCTTCATTCCATTTTGGTAATTGCCACAAATGTAACGGACAAAAAGATTGCCACAGATAATTTAGAGTCTTCACTTAAAGAAAAAGAGGTTTTAATTAAAGAAATCCATCATCGGGTGAAGAATAATATGCAGATCATTTCCAGTTTGCTTAATCTGCAAACACAGCATGTGGATGATGACCAGTTAGCCATGGATGTTTTAAAGGAAAGCCAGAACCGGGTTAGGTCCATGGCCATGATCCATGAAAAACTGTACCAATCCAATGATTTCACCAACATTAAATTTGATGATTACATTGAAAGGCTGATTTCTGAATTATTTTATTCATACAACATTAACCAGGACCAGATTAAACCTGTACTTAATGTGGAAGATGTATTGTTAAACATTGAAACTGGAATACCCTGTGGGCTTATAATCAGCGAACTAGTCTCCAATAGCCTTAAACATGCTTTCCCACAAGGGAGGGAAGGAGAATTACAGATATCTCTCCAGACCTATGATAATAAATATGAACTAATTATCAGTGATGATGGTGTAGGATTCCCTGAAGATTTAGATTACAGGAATACAGAGTCACTGGGTTTACAACTTGTAAATAGTTTAGTTAACCAGGTTAATGGTGAACTTGAACTCCATCAGAGTAATGGAACAAAATTTAAAATTACTTTCAAGGCTTTAGAATACAGTGAAAGGGTTTAATTTACCAGTTTCTTAAAAAAAGAATATTTTTATTTTAAAAAAATAATTATTAAAGAAGTATAATACTTCTTTATTCACATTTAATGGTTTTTATGAAATAGTTGATTTCAGGCTGGATCGGGGAGAAGTTTGTAACATGTCCTCAGATTCTCCTTCTTTTAATATAGCCCTCATATCAACGGCCAATGCTCCATCTCCTTCATCGAAAACCATTAATGGATTGATTTCAAACTCGTTAATCTCTGGGAAGTCTGTAACCATTTGTGAGATCCGGAGTATTATATCAACGATTGAATCAATATCCTTTGGTTTGGCGCCTCTGGTTCCTTCCAGAAGTTCATGGGTTTTGATTTTTTTAATCATATCTTTGGCTTCGCTTTCATTTACAGGGGCTATGGCAAATTCAACATCTTCCAGAACTTCTACATATATACCGCCCAGTCCAAACATGAGCATGGAACCGAAGGTGGGATCCTGTATCATTCCAATGATAACTTCTGTACCTCCAGACAACATCTTCTGTAACTGAACACCTTCTAAATCTGCTTCAGGTTCTAATTTAGGGATGTTTTCCATCATATCATGGTAAGCTGCTCTTACTTCCTCTGCAGTGGTGAGGTTGAGTTTGATTCCACCCACATCTGATTTATGGGAGATCTGGGGAGAGATGATCTTCATAACCAGAGGGTATCCTATTTCTTCGGCTGCTTTCACGGTCTCTTCAACACTGGTGGTAATGGCAGTTCCCACAGTGGGTATACCATATGCTTTAAGTATATCCAGTGATTCCAGGCCCAGAGTGTTTTTACCCTGTTCCTGTGCATTTTCAATTATGTTTCGAACCAGGTTTTTATCAGCATCGAATTCTGGAGATTTAGGATATTCCTGTTCCCGGATGATACTGTAATTATACAGGGTTTTCATGCTTTTAACAGCCCTTTTGGGATACAGATAGTTGGGGATCTGTTTTTCTGCCAGGAGTTTTTCAGCACCTTCAAAACTGGTTCCTCCGAAGAAACTACAGAGAATTGGTTTTTCAGCATCTTTAGCGTGTTCAATGGCCACCTGAGCAATTCCTTCCGGGTCAGTGACTGATTGGGGTGTTACCATGTAGATCACTCCATCCACATTGGGATCTTCCAGTACAGTTTCCAGGGTGAAGGCGTATCTTTCTGGAGTGGCATCACCCAGAACATCCACCGGGTTTTTAACACTGGCAGTGTCAGGCAGTCCTTCGTTCAGTTTTTCTTTGGTTTCCGTGGTGAGTTCGGCAAGTTCCAGTCCAACTTTGATGGCAACATCAGTAGTCATAATGGCGGGACCACCGGCATTGGTGATTATGGCGATTCTTTTACCCTTAGGTAGGGGGGATAATGCCAGAGCACTACTGTAATCCATCATTTCATCCAAGGAGTTCACACGAATAATTCCACACTGAGAGAATGCTGCTTCATAGGCAGAGTCAGAACCAGCTATGGTACCGGTGTGGGAGGAAACTGCTTCTGATCCCTTGGATGTGGTTCCTGATTTTATAACCAGAACCGGTTTTTTACGGGAAGCCTCTCTACAGGCTTCTATGAATCCAGGACCATCAACAATACCTTCCAGGTAAGCGGTTATCACTTCTGTGTTTTCATCTTCCATGAAATCCTTCATACAATCATTTTCATTGACCACTGCTTTGTTTCCCAGACTAACGATTCTAGAAAATCCAATATTCTTTTTATCAGCATAATCCAGGATCGCGGCCATGATGGCTCCTGATTGGGTCATGAATGATATTTTACCTTTATGGGCGATGTCTGAAGAGAATGATGCATTCATATCATTGTAAGTGTCCATTACACCCAGACAGTTAGGGCCTACCAGTTTAATCTTATATTTTTTACATATTTCCACTAACTGGTTTTCCAGGTGGGCTCCTTCTGTGTCAACTTCCTTGAACCCTGCTGAGATAACCACAACATTTTTTATTCCAATTTCTCCACATTCTTCAACTGTTGCCGGGATCAGATGGGCAGGTATGACTATAACTGCCAGGTCTACTGGGCCATGGTCCTTTATGGACTTATGTGCTTTTAATCCGAGTACTGTACCGCCTTTAGGATTTACTGGGACTATTTTGCCTTTGTAATAGTTTAAAAGGGACATCATTAAATCGTAACCGATTTTGCCCTTTGTTTCTGATGCACCTATCACTGCAACTGATTTTGCATTGAACATTTCCAGCATGTTATCACTTGTTCCGTTTCCATTTCAAAAAAATTCACTAAATATTAGAATGTTCTATTCATTTATATAATATTATATATTGATTTATCCATGGTTTATAAGAAACTAACTGTATTATTACTATAATTGCTTAAATAACTATAGATTATAATGGTAACTTGGGTAATACTCCACCATAACCATTTAAATATAAAATTTTTTTAAAACATTTTCATAAAAATACCTGTTTACCTGTAATCATTTTCTTTAATCAGGTGGATGTTATCGGTTCGAAAATAAATATTCATTTTAAGTGAATTAGTTTCATGTGAAATTTAATGGGATAGGGATCTGTGGAGTGTAGAAATTTATATTCTAATGTAGAATATGTGTTACTTACGTATAGGATAATTTTCGCTGATTGATGGTTAAATGATATTTATATTTAAATTAAACTATTTTTTAAGAAGAATAAACTTTTTTCAGACAATATTTTATTTTTAAACTGCAAATTATTAAATTTATTTGCTTTAAAAAATATTAAAATGCTTAAAAAGGTGTTATTGATTTTAGTTAACAGTCCATAATGTTATTGTTACGGAGTGACATATTTATATGATAAGGGAGGGGGATGAACTTGGATAATCAGGATAATCAACAACTGAAAGCAGATTTAATGAGCCGGATGTTAGATAAAGCAACTGATTCTATTCTTTTGCATGATTTAGATGGAAATGTTATTTATGTAAATGAATCCACATACAAGAATCGAGGTTATACCAAGGAAGAGTTCATGAAAATAAATTTTCAGGATATTAACTCATCCCAATCATCTAATTTAATTAGATCACGCATGGAAGATTTAATGAAAAAAGGAACAGTTGTTTTTGAATCTACAGATATGTGTAAAGATGGTTCATTAATTTATGTGGAAGTACATGCTCAAATTATTGAATCCGATGATAAAAAATTTGTTCTAAGCATAGAAAGAGATATTACTACACGTAAAGAAGCTGAAAAAAAATTCCTTGAAAGAAATGACCAAATCGAGGCAATCTTTTCCAGTATGAATGATGGAATAGTTATTATGGATAAAAACGGCGAATTTTTCATGATTAACGATGCTGCCATTCATTTACATGGATTTGAAGGGAAAAAAGATTTTTTAACACGTTTACCTGATTATTATGAGTTATTTGAGTTAGCTACCCTAGACAGAACTATTATTCCTACTGATAATTGGCCTGCAGCTCGGGCAATGAGAGGAGAAATATTAAAGGATTTTAAAGTGATACTTACAAGGAAAGATACTAACCAATCATGGATAGTCAGTTATAACAGTTCCGCAGTTTATGAAAATGAGGATGAGTTAAAGTTTATTGTTTTTAACATTCGAGATATTACTCAAAGCCAAAAAAATGAGGAAGAAATCCGGAAGTTGGCAGATATAGTCAAGTCTTCCGATGATGCGATTTTAAGTAAATCTCTCAATGGGAAAATAACCAGTTGGAATGATGGTGCAAAGTTAATTTATGGTTATTCTGCAGATGAAGTCTTAGGAAAAGATATATCGATTTTAGCACCTCCTGAACGTAAGGATGAAACAAAAGAATTAATAGAAAAAATAAAAAATGGTGAACATATCCACCATTATGAATCTGTTAGAATAGGGAAAAATGGCAAAAGAATAAATGTTTCACTTAATTTATCTCCTATTTTTGACATATCCGGAAATTTGACTGGGATTTCTGCTATTTCTCGGGATATCACCTTACAGAAAAAGGCACGCTTAGCACTTCAAAGGGAGTTAACCATAAATCAGGCACTATCTAAAATATATTCTCCATTGATTTCACCGGGTAAAACAATCTCAGAGATTTCCATGATCATTTCTAATGAAACATTAGCCATTACTGACAGTGAACACAGTTTTGTGGCCACAGTTGATCCAAAAAATCATGATCTGATCAATCACACCCTCACTAGAGCAACACCGGAGTGCAGAGTTTATGAAGAGGGAGAAATCCCGGGTGAAATAATATTTCATATTGGTCAGGACGGACTGTATCCAGGTCTTTGGGGGCATTGTTTGAACACTAAACAAGCTTTTTATACAAACGATGCTAAAAATCACCACTCTGCTAAAGGTGTTCCCAAAGGACACATACCTATTGAAAAATTTCTCGCTGTACCCATATTAATAGATAAGGAATTAGTGGGCATAATTGCACTAGCAAACCCTTATAATAAAGATTATGATGATAAAGATGTTGATGCAGTGAGAAGGATTGCTGATTTTTTTGCTTTGGCCATACAACGTAAAAGATATGAAGACAAGATCAGCGAGGCACTGAATGAAAAAGAAATTTTACTCAAGGAGATCCATCATAGGGTGAAAAATAATCTAATGATTATTTCCAGTCTTTTAAACCTCCAATCCAGATATTTAAAAGATGAAGAATCCCGGAGTATATTTAAAGAGAGTCAAAATCGCGCCCAATCAATGGCTTTAATCCATCAACGACTTTATGAATCTGTTGATTTAAAAAATATAGGATTTAAAGAGTATATTACTACTTTAGCTAATGATCTCTATCGAAGTTATGTCAAAGATCCTAGTAGAGTCAATTTAAAACTTGAAATTGAAGATGTAAATGTCGACATTAACCTTGCAATTCCACTAGGATTAATATTAAATGAATTAATCACTAATTCTTTAAAATATGCATTCCCAGCTAAGGAAAAAGGGACTGTTAAAGTGGATTTTGGTAAAAATGAGGATACTTTCTATTTAAAAATTTCTGATAATGGAGTAGGCCTCCCTGAAAATATTGACTGGCAGAATACTGATTCACTGGGTTTACAATTGGTTAACAGTTTAACCTCTCAAATTGATGGAGAAGTCAAACTGGATAAAAAAGATGGAACTTCATTTAAAATCATTTTCACTGAACCAAAAATCTGACAAGATATTCATGTTACTACTTTTAATAGGAATGCAATGAATATTTTCACTTCGTTATAGGATAGTTTAACGAAGTAATCGAACTTTTATTATTAAATTATTTTTCAAATTCAAAAACTTCCATTTATCCTGTTTGGGGACATATGTACTAATCCTCTTATCATCATTAATATGGTATTGTTTTATAATTCAATAATGAAGACCAATATATTAAATAGAAACATTTATGATTAGGAATAAGCATATGACATTATAACAAATATAGAACTTTTAAAAGCATTATTAACAACGTTAAAGAAAAATAAATGGCGATGTTAGGTTCAAGAATATAATGCAAAAAGTGAAATTATGTATATAGTTATCACCGGTGATTTAAAATCATCCAAAAAAATTGGTAATAGATCTCTTTCCCAAGATAATCTAAAAAAAGCAATTCATGAAGTTAATTCTAATTTCGATGAATATATTGTTTCAGACTTTAGAGTTATAGGTGGAGATGGTTTCCAAGGGATGATCTCTACATATAATATTATAATTGATATTTATTTCTCACTTTTCCAAACAATTAATCATCCTTTTTATTTGGGCATTGGAACTGGACCTATTTCTACACCATTAAGCAATTATGTTCAAGAAATCGACGGCAAAGCCTTTCATCTTTCTTCAGAAGCATTGAATACTGCTAAAAAAAAGAATAGATGGGTCGTTCTTAGAAGTAATTTAAGGAATAATGATTTGATTGAATGTATTTTTAATTTTACATATGATATAATGTGGAGTTGGACGGATAGAAGAAAAGAAATTATATTATTTTATCGAAACCATAATGAAAATACAGTTGCTATAAAAAAAGCCGCTTGCGAATTTGGTATTGGAAATCGAAGTATTTATAAAACTTTAGAAGCTGGTAAATATTCGATGATAAAATATGGGGAAAAAGTTTTAGAGAATGAGTTAAGTAGAAACGATAACCATGATCCATTTTAGGTTCAAATTTAAAATTGATCCAAATAAGGTTCAAATTTAAAATTGATCCAAATAAGGTTCAAATAGTTGAGAAAGAAATGTGATTGAATGTTATTAGAGTTATTTATTTTAATTTTAGGATATGGATTAATGGTAATTTTAGGGATTGCAATTCAAATGTTCCTAAAACCGTTCAGTGTAAATGTTGAAAACTCTGGTATTGATGGAGCCGGTAAATACATCGGGATATTTGAAAGAATAATCATTTTCACTTTAGTTTTGACAAATCAATATGCAGCCATATCTATTGTTTTTGGTGCAAAATCTATAGCAAGATTCAAGGAACTCAATACAAGACATTTCGCGGAATACTATTTATTAGGGACCTTTGCTAGCATCACTGTTGCTTTAATAGTTGGAATTATATTTAAATTACTTTTTGGAAACTTTAATTTTTAGAACATATCTGAATTGAATTAACATAGATCTTACTAATAGAATATTAAGAAATAGCAAACAGAATAAAGAAGATTAATAAGGTAATGCTGAACATAAAACAGTATTAAAGATCACATATGGGCATTTAGGGGTTAAATAAACTATCCTTAACGAAGTTAAAGCAGACGTGAAAAAGAGAAGGTTAATATCTTGTCATGTGGTTTTTGAAAGTAAATTGTTTTAAAATTTCCTGTTCCTGAAAAATCAAATGATATGGTTAAAAAAATAAGGACAAAACGTTATTTTCCATAAATCTTTTTTAAAATAATTTTGGATAAACTTATTCCCCTAAAACTTCACGAGAAAACCTATCAAAACCAATTTTATCAATAAATCTTCCCATACGTTTGTCAACACCATTTTCTATGTAATAGTTGAGTATTTTTTCAACATAATCAATAACCTGATCATCAGAGAGATCTTTTGCTATGAGTTTACCCTTTTTCACCTGAAGCCCACAGGTACCACCCACTAACATCTTCCAGCCCCTGGGAGTTCCAATGAGTCCTATATCCCTCACCGCAGATTCTGCACAGCAACGGGTGCAACCAGAAAGGGATATTTTAACTTTAGCAGGTGTTTCCATTTTATGGAAAGTTTCATCAATCTTCAATCCCATTTCAATTGTGTTTTGATATCCCTTCTTACAGAAAGCATTCCCGGTACAGAATTTAACTCCCCTCACACATTTTCCAATGTGACCACCAGGTTCCATGCCTAAATCATGGAAAATATCATCAATATCTTCCTTTCTAACACCATAAAAGCCAATCTTGTGCTCTGAAGTCATTTTAATACATTCAACTGGATACTTTTCTGCCACATCCGCAATCTTACGTAAAGCAGCAGGGTCCAGAATACCACCCGGAATATATGGGATAATAGTGTATGTTTCCAACCCTTTCTCAACTGCA
The DNA here is from genome assembly GCA_020854975.1 of Methanobacterium sp. GTDB lineage: Archaea > Methanobacteriota > Methanobacteria > Methanobacteriales > Methanobacteriaceae > Methanobacterium > Methanobacterium ferruginis. The sequence goes on along the minus strand of JAHKLQ010000055.1, from coordinate 15,476 downwards.
GCTCCTTTATCAGGCATATTCTCGTTTTTTACTCCCATAACTTCACCTTAAAAATTATCCAAATAATTATAAACTCAACAATTTTTAACTTTTCTCATAACCCTGAAAAAAAAAATAACTGGTTACCCTTCTCATGATAGGACTAAATGATAATTTAATCCATTTAGGGGGAAAAAGATAAAGTATTCCATTCAGGGGATTAAAAAATAATTTATTTTATTAAATCAGTTTACTCTATTTGATAGAGATACATTCCCAGGGTTGAGCTTCTGTATCAATAGTGGCGTATAACTCTTTTTCTGTGTCTTTTAATAAATCTTCACAGGTGAATTTTAAATCTGCAGCTTTTTTAACGGAGTATATTCTACCTCTTGCACTTTTAACAATTACATCACCCTCTCGACCAATGCCCACTACTAACTGTTCTATTTCTTTTGCCATAATACTCGAACTCCTTATTTTTTTAAACTTAAATTTACTTTTTCGCATTCAATAATTTTTTTTCCGCACATTCTATTAATTAATTAAAAAATATTTAAATCATAAAAATATTCAGTACATATTTTTATACAATTATTTTGTTGTACATCACATATAAGAATCAGTTTAAACTTTAAATAGGATTTTAATTTAAAAAAATTAAATTTGGTATAAGTAAATTTATTTACTGTTATTACTGGGTAAACGTGGTATCAACCAGGATAGGAAAGCATCTTCACTTCTTGATTGCATCCATGCTCTTCCAGGTCCAGTTAACTCAACAACCAATCCCTCGCCACTGAATAATGTTGATTTAAGTCCACCTATCTTTTTAACATGATAATTCACGTTGTTGTCAAATGCTACAATGTGTCCGGTGTCTACTATGTAGGTTTCACCTTCTTCTAGGGTGATAGGGTGGATGGCACCGAAACTGGATGCAAACAGGCTACCAGTTCCTTCAATTTTTAGCAGAAACAACCCTTCTTTGGAGAAGAATGTTTTTGATCCTCCCCATTTGGTATCTATATCAATATCCATAGTTCCTGCCATGAAAGAGCCAGATTGAACAAACAGTACTTCATTTTCCAGATCCATGGAATGAATATCTCCAGGTAAAGCCGGTGCCATGGTTATTTCACCCGGGGATTCTGCAGTGAACTTGTTAATGAAAAAGCTTTCTCCACCGAGTAAACTTCGTTTTAGGCCACCAAAAAGTCCCCCTTTCATTCCGGTCTCAATGCTTATTCCACTGGACATGCTCACCAGTGCCCCTGCTTCTGCATTTACCTGTTCAGAACTATCCAGATCCAATTTAAGCAAAGCATAAGATGGTTGATACAGTATTTCATAGTCCATTTTTTTACCTCCCTATAAAAGAACTCATCATATATTGATATATTGATTATTGAATAAATTTATTGCCCGAACTATTATACCCTAAAAAAACAATAAACAGGTTTATTTTTAATAAAAACTCTGTAAAAACCAGTTAAGGCGGATAGGGTGATAATGATTTAAAATAAACAAAGGTAAACTATATGAAAACTCGAATATTATCTGTTTTTATCTAAACAGTTAGTTTACTTTTTTTAGCTACTTTAAAATGTTTTTTTATTAAAAATACTTCAAATTCAATTTTATTCTTGGAAATCAAAATGTTTAAACCAGTTTAACAGGGAAATGTAACTAATATGTTAACTTTGGTACTTTCCTGTGGTCATCATATTAAAAATATCAATATTGACTTTAATTATTTTAATCTAAAAATTAAAAAATTCAATATATTTATATATGATTACTTAACAATCTTAATTTAGACATGGATAATATTGAAGTCAAATTTTAAGGGTGTATAAACATGAAGGCCAAAAAATTAAAAATACGGGTGAAAACGGATAAATTCGCAATTCCCATTCCCGCTTTACGGATTTCAATATTTAGACGGATTTCTAAACTAATCCTCAAATATCAACCCTCTAAAGTGAGAACAAGTTCACCTCCATCTGGTGAGAATGAAACCATGAGAACCCTATTGGATAACCTCACTGACCAAGACATTGACCATATTTTTGACCAGTTAGAATGTACTGAACCATTTAAAATGGTGGATGTCCAAGCAAATGATGAAAAAGAAGGTAAAGTGAAGGTGGAAATTTACACCATATGAGGGTGAAGTTATGAAACATGAAGTACCAGGAAACTGTCCCATATGCCAGAGTGAAATTAAAGTCACTGAAATACGGTGTAAAAAATGTAAGAGCGTTATCAAGGGTGAATTTGATCTTTGCAAGTTTTGCAGGTTGAGTGACCAGCAAAAATACTTTGTGGAAGTGTTCATAAAAAACAGGGGCAATATTAAAGAAATTGAAAAGGAGTTAGGAATATCTTATCCTACAGTGAGGAATAAACTGGATGAAGTGATTTCAGTTCTGGGACACAAGGTGGAAAAACCAGTTATTAATAAAAAAGAGATTTTAGAAAAGCTTAAAAATGGTGAAATAACTAAAGATGAAGCTTTAAAACTGTTAAATGGTAAGATTTAAGGAGAATGGTAATATGTCTAAAAATGTAAGCGATGAAAGAATACAAATTTTGGAAATGGTGGAAGAAGGGAAGATTAGTCCTTCAGAAGCAACGGAATTACTGGATGCTTTAGAAGGAGAACCAGAGGAAATAACACCTAAAACGAATGCTAAATGGTTAAAAATCAGGGTTAAGACCATGGACGACAATCCCAAAGTGAATGTGAACATTCCCCTTTCCCTGGTGGATGTGGGATTAAAACTAGCCAAAAAATTCGATCCCAAAATGGAAGAAGCCGGTCTGGACCAGATAGACCTGGATGAAGTTATAGAAGCAGTTAAAAATGGTGCAGAAGGTAAAATTGTGGATGTGGAAGATGAAGAAAATCAGACCAGAGTTAAGATATACGTGGATTAAATAAGGAAATTTATTTTTTTTAAATTATTTATTTTGAAACCTCATGATTAAGGTAGATGGGTATTTTAAAACCTTATGATTGGGGTAGATGGGTTATTAAAGTCTACTCATCAGGATTTTCATTAATATCATCATAAATCCTGAAATGCCCGAAAAAACAAATAATAACTCAAACTAGTTAATTGGATACTAAATTAGTATAAATCAATCTATAATGGATGGTTTGGGATTATTTAATGTTCAAACAAACTCTTAGATTTTCTTTGGATTCTTCTAATTTAGATCCTTGTTCACTTTTAATTTTAACTTCATCTAAAGCAAAATTGAACAGTTCAAAGATTATCTTATTTAGTCTGCGACCTTTTTCAGTTAGATAGTACTCTGTTTGAATCGGAGTAGAATTTATTATTCTTTTTTCAATAATACCTTCCTGTTCTAATTCTTTCAGTCGTTCAGAGAGAACTTTACTGCTTAAAGTAGGGTGCTGCTCTAAAAAGTCCTTAAAATGTTTATAATCGCAGAATAATCCTTTAATTATTTGAATAGTCCATTTCTTCCTGAGATAGCTAAATGTATCATCAATAGTTCGATAAACTTCATTAAAATAATAATCATCTTTAGCCATATTGATTCTCCACTTACCAAATGGTAATTACTCAATGGTTAGAAAAATTACTTTAAGTTATTTTAATACTTTTTTTAATGTGATTTGTTTATCTATGGTTTGTCTATGGTCATTTATAAATAAATCCTTGAGAATGTTTAAGAATAAATTCAATTAATGAACGTTTTAACATTAAATTGAAGATTTTTAAAAATGTATTTTTTCTAAAGGAGGAATATTACTGTTATATAGGAATTTTGGAAAAACAAATGAAAAGGTTTCAGCTTTGGGATTTGGTTGCATGCGGCTTCCTGTAATTGGAGATGATCCGACACATATCGATGAGGAGTATGCTATAAATATGATTCGTTATGCTATTGACCATGGGGTGAATGTTATAGACACAGCATACCCTTATCATGGTTTTAGTCTGGATCAGGGAGGCCAAAGTGAGCCTCTTGTAGCAAAAGCATTAAGAGACGGATACCGGGAAAAGGTGAAAATAGCTACCAAACTCCCCAGTTGGGTAATAGAAAAGCGAGAAGATATGGATAGATTCTTAAATGAACAGTTAGAACGTCTGGAAACGGATTGCATTGATTTTTACATGGTGCACGGTATCAACAAAACTTACTGGGAAAATTTAAAAAAACTTGGATTTGAAGAGTTTTTGGACAGGGCTATTGCCGATGGAAGAATAAAACATGCAGGATTTTCATTTCATCACCGACTTGAACTATTTAAAGAGGTAGTTGACTATTATGATTGGTCTTTCTGTTTAATTCAGTACAATTATCTCGATGATGATTACCAAGCAGGGAAAGAAGGCCTAAAATATGCATATAAAAAGGGTCTGGGAGTGGCAGTTATGGAACCTTTAAGAGGCGGTCAGTTAGCCACTGATATCCCTGAAGAAGTTCAGGAAATATTCAGCAAGTCAGAGGTCAAGAGATTTCCATCAGACTGGGCTTTAAAATGGGTTTGGAATCATCCTGAAGTATCAGTGGTTTTAAGCGGGATGAGCACCATGGACCAGGTTAAAGAGAACATAAAAATTGCCCAGGAAGCTCATCCTTATTCATTAACTGATTTGGAACTAGACCTTATAAACCAGGCCAAGTCAGTTTTTGAAAAGAAGCTGAAAATTAACTGTACCAACTGTGGTTACTGCTTACCATGTCCTTCAGGAGTGAATATCCCGGAAAATTTCGCAAAATACAATGACTACTTCTTGTTTGGCAGTCCAGAAACGAAAGACATCTACCAATTTCATTATGAAGGTCTTATAATGGAAAATGAACGGGCATCAACATGTACTGAATGTGGAGTATGTGAAGAGCATTGCACACAGAATATTCCAATAATTCAGGAATTGAAGAAGGTTAAAGAACTATATGAATGAATTAAATGGATTTATTGTATAGAATTTATATTAAAAAAATCTAAAATCAGTATCGAAGATTATGCATTGGTTTGAATTAAGTTTAAGCCATAAATATTTAATCTTTGTTATAAAGGAGGATGAACATGAGTTTTAATATGTATGTGCCTACCAGAATTTTATTCGGAGCAGGCCAGTTAAACAATTTGCATGAACAGAAAATGCCGGGTAAAAAAGCTATGATAGTTATTTCCAATGGAAAATCTGCCAAAGAAAATGGTTATCTCATCAGAACAGAAGAACAATTAAAAATGGCAGGTGTAGAAACTATAGTATTTGATGAAGTGGAACCAAATCCTTTGAAATCAACAGTTATGGTTGGAAGTGCCCTTGCCAGAGTGAATGATTGTGATTTCATAGTTGCTCTTGGTGGTGGAAGTTCTATTGATGCTTCCAAAGCTATTGCAGTGATGGCAACTAATGATGGGGATTATTGGGACTATGTTTCTGGTGGAAGTGGAAAAGAAAAACCAGTTAACAATAAACCACTCCCTGTAGTAGCCATTACAACAACAGCAGGTACTGGTTCTGAAGTGGATCCATGGGCTGTTATTACACACAAAGAAAATCATGAAAAAATCGGGATGGGTTATGATGATATGTTTCCTGTAATAGCAGTAGTAGATCCAGAACTGATGAGAACAGTTACACCAGAATTCACTGCATACCAGGGTTTTGATGCACTATTCCACAGTGTGGAGGGATACATATCTAAATCAGCTAATCCCATGAGTGATATGTATGCTATCACGGCAATTGAAAATGTGAGTTGTAACCTGGAAAAAGCAGTTAAAAATGGTAATGATGTAATTGCCCGTGAAAAAGTAGCCTTTGGAAGTACTCTTTCGGGTATTGTTGAGAGTCTAAGTCTTGCTACAAGTCAACATTCCTTAGAACATGCCATGTCTGCTTTTCATCAGAAACTTCCCCACGGAGCCGGTCTTATTATGTTGAGCCAGGCATTTTTCACACACTTTATAAATGAACAGGTTTGTGATGAACGATTTGTTAAAATGGCTCAAGCAATGGGAATGGAAGATGCAAAAGAGCCCATGGACTTCATCATCATGTTAGAAAAATTAAAGGAAGACTGTGGAGTTGCAGACCTTAAAATGTCTGATTACGGGATCAAACCAGAAGAATTTGAAACACTAGCTCAGAATGCAAAAGAAACAATGGGGCTTCTATTCGAGGTAGATAGGAGTAAACTCAGCATTCAAGATTGTGTGGCAATTTTTGAGGCATCTTATAAATAATGGGGAGTTAAAGTCTGGAGAGCATGTTATTTGGTAAGATTCTGGAAAATTTTAAAGGAGAAAAAGTATGGATAATAATTTAAGTGAAAGTTTAATCTTCCCGAAAGGTGAAAAACTTCCCGAGGAGTTTAGTAAGTATTTCAGTGGTAATGTATGGCTTAACATGTTAGTACCAGGTGATAATGAATTTAATTGTCCAATAGGCAATGTAACATTCAAACCAGGTAGTCGAAACAACTGGCATAAGCATCCTGGTGGACAGATTCTGCTGGTAACAGGTGGACATGGTTATTTTCAAGAGGAAGGAAAAACAGCACAGAAACTTAATCCTGGTGATGTAGTGAAAATACATCCAAATGTTAAGCACTGGCACGGAGCAGCACCAGACAGTTGGTTTGTACATCTTTCCATCGAGACAAATACTAAAGCCGGTCCAGTAGAATGGTTGGAACCTGTGACAGATGAAAGATATAAAGAATTAGAATAACTTTTTAGAATATGGAGGTTAATTCAATGAGTAAAAACGTGTTGGTACTCTCTGCCAGCCCAAGAAGAAGTGGAAATTCAGATTTGTTGTGTGACCAGTTTGTGCTTGGAGCAGAAGAAGCAGGAAATCATGCCGAGAAAATTTTCCTAAGAGATAAAGAAATCAATTACTGTGTGGCATGTGATATCTGTAAAAACAATGCTGGTGGCTGTGATCAGAATGATGATATGGTTGAAGTTCTGGATAAAATGATTAAAGCTGATGTGATTGTCATGGCCACACCCGTTTATTTCTACACCATGAATGCCCAGATGAAAACCTTAATTGACAGAACTTACTCAAGATACACTGAGATTCAAAATAAAGATATGTATTTCATTACAACTGCTGCAGTTAGAAATAAACAGGCATTGGAAAGAACTATAGAAGGATTCAGAGGATTTACCTCTGTTCTCAGTGGAGCAAAAGAAAAGGGTATTATATATGGGACTGGTGCATGGAATATTGGAGATATCAAAGGAAGTAAAGCAATGGATCAAGCCTATGAAATGGGCAAATCTGTATAGATAGGTCATTATGCAAGATAAGGATAAAAATGTTCACCAATGTTGTGGAAATTTGAAAAAAAGAGGTAATTGAAAAAAAATAAGAGTTAACTGGATAATTCCGGCTTCAAATCACTGCTATGAGTGGTAAAATCACATGCAGTACTATATCTGCAGAAAAATGTGATATCATGGCTGATTCTAAACCTTTTTTCCAGTAAAGCCATCCAAATATAATTCCACCAACAGCATTTAAAATTATCACCTTGATAACAAGTAGAGGTGTAAGTGTAACTATGGCCATGGCAGTTGGTATATGGCCAATACCAAAAATAACAGCTGCTAAAATAACAGCTAACCACATACCCATATTTGTTGGCTTTCCTTCCTTTGTTTTTTTGATTTTAAAGATTATCCAGGCAATCAAGGTCATTAAGAATAATCTCAACAGTATCTCTTCATTGATTCCACCATAAAATGATGCCAAAAAGCCCTGCCAGGCTGGGGGAGTTATTTGAGCCATAACTATGCTACTGGTAAACCCGGCAAATGAAAACAAATAATCTATTCCAATTATAAGAATTCCTGCCAGTATTCCAAGCCCAACTGATATTCCGAGTATTGATTTCAAATAACTTTTAACTTCCCTACCTTCAAGCCATCCTTCAAGGATGGGAAGTTCAAGTCCTACTTTTTTGGCAAGGTAAAGACCAATAAATATAACAACAGCAAAGAGGACAATGCTCTGAATAAGCTGCGCAGTCATGATCACACTTAATGGTATAGATGAATTTTGAAGCAACCCTCCCTGCAGGGTAAGAGTATAGGGCAGTACAGCTATAGTTCCAAAGATACTTGCAATTAGTAGAACTGTAAATAATTTCCAGTTAACTGTTTTCGTAATGGAATTTTTTCCATCAGTTTTTTTATTTTTAGTTTGCATTTTAACCTCCTCTTTAAAAAATTATTATTTTAATGAATTTATTCTCATTATTTCAATGAACGCACCATCATGTCTACAGTATACTCAATCAGTTCCTCATGGGTGAGATTATTATTCTCTAGATGCAGCTTGATAGTGGGGGGAAGATTGAATGCATTTTGCATAGATGAAGCTAAAACAAGATTTGCTTTAACTGGATCTAGATCAGATCTAATAGATTTATCTTCCATCCCTTCCTGAAGTGCTTTACCAAACAATGAAAAGCCTTCCATCCTGATTCTCTTTATTTCTTCCATTTTTGGCAAATCATGATCAATTAACACCTTATATGAAGACCAGTTCACATCATAATAATCAGGATATTCTTTATAGAACCTATAAAATGCAGTCATGAGCAGTTTAACCTTTTCCAATCCTGTTTCGCCTTTTTCATAATATTCTTTCAACATTTCATTTAAAATCTCAGTACCTCTAATGGATATAGCCAAATATATCTCTTTTTTATTTTTAAAATACAGATATAGGGTACTTCTAGCTAATTCAGCTCCTTCAGCTATATTTGCCATGGTAATTTTTTCATAGCCCTTTTTGAAGAATAATCTCTCGGCAGTGTCAACAATATCCTTTCGCCGCATTTCTTTTTCCCGTTCTTTCCTATCAGACATGGCCATTTCCATCACTTCTTAATGACAAATTTTCATTAATCGTCATTGAATAGACATATTTAAATTAAATGTCATAAGCTGACATAATATAATAAAATGTCTAATGATATTTAAAGCTTTCCCTTAACTATAAAAATAAAATCATAATTCAACTAATATCTTTATGGCTAAAATAGTCCTCTTTAAAGTATAACCACCATATACGTAAGATCAATATCTTTTAACAAAGTTTTTGATAATTAATTAAGATCACTTTCTCTAAAATTAAATAAATTAGGATAGTATCCTGTATTGGTTTATTTTTTTTGGGTAAATTAAATAAAAACAAATATGATTAATTACTATATTACTTACTATCAATGAATATGTTCATGGGCAGGCCATGCCAGTATTTGGATTACATTGGAGCCGGTGTTAATAGTATTTCTTGGATTTAAGAAATGGTGTTGATTCCGTGGATGAGAAAGATAGAATCAAAAGTCGGACTTGGAAAATCAGGGATGATAAAGTCCAAGATTCTAACATTGCCAGTGATCCTGATGATCTGATTTTTGAACTTCGCACATATCAAACTGAACTGGAAAGGCAGAATGAAGAGTTAAAAAAAGCCCATAAAGAATTAAATGACTCTAAACGAAAATATCTGGATCTTTATGATCTGGCCCCAGTTGGATACTTAACCCTTGATGAAAATGGCATCATAAAAAGAGTTAATTTAACGGGGGCAGACATGCTGGAAATATCACGAGAAAATATATTTAACACAGCTTTTATCAACTTTGTAGCCCCTGATTATAAAAAAATTTACCATAAACACATCAAACAAGTTTTGGAAAGCAGGGTTAAAAAACAATGTGAAATGCAATTGATATCAAATAATGGACTTTCTTTTTTTGTTTCCTTAACCACTCTAGCCGTAATGGAGGAAACTGGAGATCTTGAAGGAGTGTTGATAATCTTAACCGATATCAGCCAAAGAAAAAAGATCGAAATAGATCTACAGGAATCATTGCAAGAAAAAGAAATCACCAGTCAAGTGGTAATGCAACTGGTAGGGGTTACCAGTACCAGTGAAATCTATTCTGTTATTGGAAACGCCATAACAAAACTTTTACCTAATTCTTACGTTATTGTCAGTGGAATTTCTCATGATAAGAATCATGTGCGTGTTATGGATATATTGGGTCCTAGTAATTACTTTGATAAACTGGAGAAAGTTCTGGGAATTAGTCCCTTTAAAATGGAATTTTTAGTGGATGACATTAGCAAGGAAGAGCTCAAGAAACATAAAAGCGAAGAATTAACACAGTACAAAGATGGATTTTACTCTCTAACTCTGCATAAACTTTCCCGACCACTTTGTCGTATGATCGAGAAAATATTCCATATTGGAGAGATTCACAGCATTCGCTTTTCCTTTGAAGGTAAACATTATGGGGGTGTATCCATTGCCTTACTGGAAGGTCAATCCATGGATCATAAAAAAGCCATAGAGGTAATTGTAAACCAGGCATCCATTGTCATCAGACGTTCTCTTGCTGAAGAAGCAATAAAAAAATCTTTAACTGAAAAAGAAGCTTTGATCAGGGAAGTTCATCATCGAGTAAAAAATAACATGCAAGTTGTCTCCAGTCTTCTGAATCTGCAGACACAACAGGTGGAGGGAGAAGAAGCTAAAAAGGTTCTGCTTGAGAGCCAGAACCGGGTTAAATCCATAGCAATCCTCCATGAAAAATCATTCCAATCTTCTGATTTAAATCATGTTAAATTCAATGAGTACATCCCCCGAATAGTTGCAGATTTATTCTATTCATACCATATTCAACCAGAACAGGTTAAACAAGTGATAGAAGTGGAAGATGTTACATTAAACATTGAAACTGCAGTTCCATGTGGACTTATAATAAGTGAACTCGTTTCTAACAGTTTAAAACATGCATTTCCCCCGGGAAAAAAAGGAGAAATACATGTTTCGCTAGAATCAAATGATAAATACACACTTATCATCAGTGATAACGGTATAGGACTTCCAGATGAATTGGATTATAAAAAACCAGACACGCTTGGATTGCAGTTAGTAAATAGTTTAGTCAATCAGATGGATGGGGAAATAAATCTTAATAAAAGCCACGGAACAGAATTTAGCATCATATTTGGAGAATTAAAGTACAAAAAAAGGATTTGAAAGGTTTATTTTTTCATGAAAAGATACCAATTTTTTCTTCTCCCGAACATTATATAAACTTAAAATAAATATTTCCTTATGATACGATTATTGGTGAGTATCAATAGAGACAAATAGGAATATGGACACACGACCCTTAAGTAATCAAATTAAATTTAGAGAGAGTTGAAGATTAAAATCACATTAAAAATTAAAATACCAAAGAAGAAATATGGAACTTTTTGGGGTTAAGATCTGATAATTTTTGGGGTTAGGATATAATAATTCTCATTAACATTCAGAGGTTTAAAGGAATCTTAAAGAAACTTAAAAGAAGTTTAAAGAATCTTAAATAAGCTTAAAGAATCTTTAAGAAGTTTAAAGAAGTTTAAAGGAATCTTAAAGAAGCTTAAAGGAATTTTAGAGGTTTAAATGAATCATTATAATAAATCTAAAGAACAGTTAAACGAACTTGAAGAACTGCGTAAAAAGGTTTTTCAGCTTGAAAAGGAAAACGCGAATCTTAGAAAAGATACTGAAAGACTTATTTCTGCTGAAAAAGCATTGCGGTCTGAGGGGGAAAACTTCCGCAACCTTTTTGACCATGCCAATGATGCCATTTTCCTGCATGAGCTCACTGAAGATGGAATTTCTGGAAAGTTCATAGAAGTAAACAGTGTGGCCAGTCAGATTCTGGGTTATAGTACTGATGAACTACTGCAGATGTCACCTAAAGATATTGAAGACGTACAATCATTCACAGAATGCGAAAAAAAGGTAAATTCATTAAAAACAGATAAACTCACCTTTGAAACTGATCTCATATCCAAGGAAGGTCACATAATACCTGTTGAAATCAACACCCACATTTTCACATTAAACGGGGAAAAAGTATCTCTTTCAATTGCCAGGGATATAACAGAACGTAGAAAAATGGAAAAAGAGTTAAAAATCTCCCTCGAAGAAAAAGACATGCTTTTAAGAGAAATACATCACAGGGTTAAGAACAATTTAATGATCATCTCCAGTCTTTTAAGTCTTCAATCTCGCTATATTAAAGATAAACAAGTTCTGGATGTTTTTAAGGATAGTCAAAACCGCGCCAGGTCAATGGCCCTGATCCATGATAAACTCTATCAGTCCAGTCACCTTAAACGAATCAACATTGGAGATTATATACAAACCCTGGCCAGTGATCTTTTCCGCACCTATTCCACAGATTCCGGTCGCATAGAACTCAATTTTGACCTGGAAGAAGTTATGATGGATATCAATACCATGATCCCTCTGGGTCTTATTCTAAATGAACTCTTATCCAACTGTTTAAAACATGCCTTCCCTGATGGACAAAACGGCAAAATTGACATAAGTTTCCATTATGACGGCCATAATTATTCCTTAACCGTAGCAGATAATGGCATAGGTTTTCCTCCAGAACTGGACTATAAAAACACAGAATCTCTGGGATTACGTTTAGTAAACATTTTAACTGAACAGATCGAGGGGGAAATGAAAATTAACAGAGATAAAGGTACCAAAATAACCATTGAATTTTGTGAAGAAAATTTCTCTTAAACTGAGTAATAAACATATATAATGGTATAATGGTAAGTTACTTGGATTGGTAATGAATAATGATAAAATTCCTTTTTTAAATCTGGGACTCTTTTGGGAAAAACTATTAATAACTTCCCTCCCAATTATCTCCTTATACATTCGTGCAATTACTAATATATAAAAGCCGTGTTTGGTTGCTTGCCCTTTATATTTAAGGCAGAACTAATAAGAACTATAGTATTAAACAGGAGATTTAGGTGAATTCATGAGTAACGATGAACAAAAAATATTGAAGGAACTTAATTCAAGGATGGAAGAGTTTAGAACTGCTTTGAAGGATGAAAAAAAGAACCAAAAATTTCTGGAAAACATTCCAGGTTCTGATGTTCTTATCCGTTTTGAGGTTTTTCTCCCCTCACCAAATCCTGAGGAGTATGTGGATGGCCTCTTTCTGTACATGAATGATGAGGGTGAAATTGTAACTGCAGAGTACTATTTCAGAGACATCTCTGATGTGGAAGTGATAGCCATCCCTGAAGAAGATCTGCCAGTTGTAAAAGATCTTTTCGGTGATTTCTTTAACATGGACGAAGATTAAAACTATCTCACCTCTACAATGGTAGTTTATAAATACAAATCCTAAAATCACAAAAAATCAGATCTTTTCATAAAATCATTTGTAGTGGTATAGTGCAGTCAAATAAGGGATTAAACACCCCAAAAGTTAGAGTTGCAAAATTTAATATATTGGTAATTATAAAAACATAAGTAATATAAACAGATGGTAAAAAACAAGCAGTATAATGGAAACCCAAATTCAAGGGCAAATATTGAGTTTTCATGGTATTAGTGGTATTGGCTTTAAATTATTTCAGATCTTTACTTTAAACTTGTTAAACAATGGTAAACATAGTTTTAATACATTTATCTAGCCAATAATCCACATTTTTAACTGATCCATTAATTCCATGATCAAAGACAAAATATATCCACCAAAAACATTTAATTAGACTGTTATTTTTACCAAGATTCTTAATTTGGAGGATATAAAATGCGAAGTTTTGAAAAATTAACTTCTTACATCCCACTAAGAAGGTCAGAGTCTGGATCCAAAAACATAGGACTTCTAGTTGATGGACCAAACATGTTACGGAAGGAATTCAGTCTCAATCTGGATCTGGTAAGGGAAATAATGTCAGAATATGGTAATATGAGGGTGGGAAAGGTTCTTTTAAACCAGTATGCCTCAGATAAACTTATTGAAGCCATAGTAAACCAGGGATTCACCCCTATTGTTGTGGCAGGCGATACTGATGTTTACATGGCTGTTGAGGCCATGGAACTTATTTACAACCCCAATATTGATGTCATAGCGCTCATGACTCGTGACGCTGACTTTTTACCCATTATCAACAAGGCAAAAGAAAATGGGAAGGAAACCATAGTGATTGGAGCTGAACCTGGTTTCAGCGCTGCCCTGCAGAACTCTGCCGATGATGCTATTATTCTGAAAGCGGATGATCATAAACACGATTCCAAGGATGAATGAAATGCTTATATGTTCTTCCCTTGATGAGGTAAGAAGAAGAGAAGCTGCTTTAAGATGCATAGCTTCCAGAGTTAAAGAACATGGAAGAACCGGACTTTACGATCTTTCAGGGTTAGCTGGAGGATTCCCAGTAAAAAAATCAGACCTGGCTTTCCTTGAAACCTATGCAGGCCCTGCTATTTTTTCAGAATCATTACAAAAAGAAGGTAAGGATCATCTGGGTGGTGAAAAAGTATTAGCCTTCAACCGCACCAGTGCTGCCATACTAGCAACTATAATGGCCCTGGTGGAACCCGGTGATGAAGTCCTACACTACTTACCAAAACTACCTTCACATCCCTCTATTCCCCGTAGTGTGAAGATTCAGGGTGCCACTTACCATGAATTTGATGATTTAAATGACTTCAAACTCAGTGAGAAAACTTCCCTGGTGGTTATAACTGGTTCTACCATGGATCATCAGGTACTTCCTTTAGCTGATTTTGAAAGGATCATAGAGATAGCCCACCAGCAACAGATCCCGGTAATGGTAGATGATGCCTCCGGAGCAAGGCTACGCACAGTGATTTATCAGCAGCCCAGAGCACTGGATATGAGTGCGGATCTGGTAGTTACCAGCACAGATAAATTAATGGATGGTCCAAGAGCAGGATTAATGGCTGGAAATACTCAACTAATTGACTTGATACAGGCTAAAGCAAATCAATTTGGATTAGAAGCCCAACCACCAGTAGTTGCAGGTATAGTGAGGGCCTTGGAACATTTCAACCCCCAGAGGATTCTGGATTCTATAAATAGAAAGGATGCACTTTACCAGACAGTGAAAGAAGTAGTGCCTGGTGTGGAAAAAACTCCCACAGGAATAATGATTTCAGCAGAAAACATCTTAAAAGAAATAACAGACTCTAAAGATGAAACACACATCTCAGAACGCGAAGCTGCCACTTTAATGGCCATGATACTTTTAAAAGATCATAATCTGATTACCATACCTGCCGTGGGAATGCCAGGAGTTTCTGCCACCATCAGATTGGACCTGGCTGCACAAGATGCAGAAAGAATGGATAATACTCAAATATCACATGCTATCAGTGATGCACTACAACGATTAAAGCAAATAGCAACTGATGAAGAAGCCTGTTTGAACATTTTATATGAATGATTTTCAAGGTAATAGATTCAGGATCAGGGTAATAGATTCAGGATTATCAATAAACGGATCTAAGTATTATTGGAAATTTTTTAATATGAAAATTATATTAATCTTTTAAATATCAGAATGAATGACTAATAAGCCTTTATAATATCCGGATTACTATTAACCCTTTATAATATTTGGATGA
>JAHKLQ010000094.1 GCA_020854975.1 Methanobacterium sp. | reverse complement strand
ATGATAAATGCCGGGTAGGTTTTTTGAGGTGAAATTTTCCTGGTTCAGGCTCACATAGTTGCATAGATCGTACTGTGAAGCTTCACCCAGAATACGCAGCTTTTGTATCTCCATCAAACACTTTTTATATCTACCCCTGTTAATAAAAATTTAGAAAGAGCAAATGCAAAGTAAATTTGGATACTCTTATTAATTTCCTGAAAACATAAACATACATCTATAAAAAAAAGCACCTTATCTTGTCAAGTTAAAGCACAAGAAGGCTCCACAGCAAATTTTTATGCAGTGGAGATCATTATAATTTAAATAAATTTAGAACGGTATGGTTTGGTGGTGTGTGGTGTTAAAATGAATAAAAAAATATATTTTGTCTCGTTAGCTATTTTGTTCCTGTTTACCTTATCTACAATCCCTGCAGTTTCCTATGCAGATGACGATGATAAGAGCTATTCCATTCCCTATGCCAATATTGACCTTTATGTTCAGGATGATGGTATGCTCCATGTAAAGGAACAGCTTCATTACTCCTTTTCAGGGACTTATAATGGTGTTTATAGGGATATTCCCATAAAAAGTGGTGAACAAATAGAAAATATTAAAGTATACACTTCTGGAGCTTATTCTACTGTTGAATTAACTAATTCAAGTAATATGCAATCTTTAAAGATATATCTTTACTCTGATGCGGAGAAAACCACTCCCATCACTGACCAGGATGTGGATGTGTACATTGAATATGATTTCGTCAATGTAGTTAAGATCTACAATGATGTGGCTGGTTTACAATTCAAATTATGGGGTGAAGACTGGGATGTGGATGTGGGAAAACTAACAGCCAACATTCACCTTAAATCAGAAGACGGAGTGAAATACTGGCTGAACCCACCCTATTTTGTTGCAGGTAGTTCCTGGCAGAACTCCACACTTCAGGTTATAAGCACGTCTATATCTTCTGGGAACTGGTTTGAGGTGCGAATGGCCATACCCAAGGATCAATTCCAAACCAACCCTCCCTATGCACAACAGGTGGATATGGAAGGCTTGGCTGAGATGGAAAGAATTCAGAATGATTATGCCAATGAAATAAATTTTAAAGGGGCCTTATATTCTGTATTAGCTATTTTGATGGTTTTGAGCACCATAATTCCAGTTATCATATACTACAAGTATGGAAGAGAACCTAAAATAAGTTATCAGGCAGAATATGAGCGAGATATCCCCACTGATGACTCCCCTGCAGTGGTAAACGCGATTTGTGGATCGGGATTTGGTAAAAGGGTAGGAGAACCGGATATGGATGGATTCAGAGCCACCATAATGGATTTAATAAACCGAAAATATTTACTTATCAAAAACATCCCATCAAGAGCAGATGAATTTGATGAAAGCTCACTATCCATCCAAATTAATGAAAAAAAGGATTTATCTCAACTTAATTACTTTGAACGTGACGTGATGAATTTCCTCCTCTATTTTGAGGAAGATGGGACAATTTACTTGGAAACCATCAAGGAAGATCTTAAAGACCGTAGCACGGCTGAAGCATTCAGGGATTCTTTCAACTTATGGAAAGATGACTTAAAGAGAGATTTTTTACCTGACGATGTTCTTAAAACACTTTTCCTGAAAAAAGGAGATACTTATCTTAAGATTTATGGAGGGCTGGGTCTGTGTGCAGCCTTCATTATCATAGTACTGAGCCTTTTTGACCCCCTACCTCAGGCTGCCTATGTCCGTTATGCATCTATATTCTTAGGAGCAGTATCCATTATTTCTCTCGTCATGCCTCAAAAAATCGCTGGACAATGGACCACCCATGGTGAGGAGTACGATGCTAAATGGCAGAATTTTAAGAAATACATTAAGGATTTCAGTCTGATAAAAGAATATCCTCCAGAATCAGTTAAGGTCTGGAATAAGTATCTGGTTTACGCCACAGCCCTGGGAATTGCTGATGAGGTTAGAAAATCCATGGAAATGTCTGTACCTGCTGAAGAACTGGACAGAAGTGATATCTACCTCTTCCATTATTATGGTGGGTACGTGATTCTTTCTTCCAGTCTGGATGCTGGTATGACCACAGCCACCAGTGGAGGGGCCGGTGGTGTTGGCGGAGTAGGTGGAGGATCCGGTGGAGGGGGAGGAGGAGCTTTTTAACCCTTTTTCACCCGTTATAATTTTTTTTAACTCTTTCTAATCCTTTCTAAATTTTTCTAACTCTTTTTAATTCTTTTAACTTTTCCTAACCATTTTTTAACTATTTTTCTCTATTTTTTTAATACTTTTTTGCTTAATTACAGTCTGTTTTTAATACTTTCTTTGATTGAAAGCTTTTAAATAACATCATAGATTACTAACCACTATGAGAGTTGTTTTGGCAGGCACGGGCAGTGCAGTGGGGAAGACCACCATCTCCACCGGGATAATGAAGGCCCTATCCAAGGAACAAAGGGTTCAACCTTTCAAGGTGGGTCCGGATTACATAGACCCTACCTACCATACTATGGCCACTGGCCACATCAGTCGCAACCTAGATTCTTTTTTCATGAGTGATGGTCAGATTAGAGAGGCCTTTGAAAGGGGTTTGAAGATTTCCAATTCCAAAATGGGAGTGATTGAAGGTGTACGGGGGCTTTATGAGGGTATAAGTCCCATTGAAGATGTTGGAAACACAGCTTCCATTGCTAAAGCACTTAACGCTCCAGTTATTCTAATTTTAAACTCCAGAAGTTTGGTTAAAAGCGCGGCAGCAGTGGTTATAGGGTTTAAAACCCTGGATCCCACCATCCGGATCGAGGGAGTGATCCTGAACCTGGTTAAAAACAGGAAACACTACCTCAAAACCAGAGAAGCCGTGGAAAAACTGGCAGATACTCCAGTAATTGGGGGCATACCCAGAGATGATGCCATCAGTGTGGAACAAAGACACCTGGGACTGGTTCCTGCTGTGGAACGTGAGAGCATTATGCACAACATCGAAGACTGGGGCCGGGTTATGGAAGAGAACATTGACCTGGACGCACTTATTACCATAATGAAAGGAGCTGGAAAACTACCTGAAGGCAGAGAACCACTTTTCCAGAAGGAAAACAAAAAAAAGGTTAAAATAGGAATTGCCCGTGATGAAGTTTTCACCTTTTATTACCAGGATAATCTTGAAGCATTTGAGGCTAACCATGCGGATTTGGTTTATTTCAGCCCTTTACATGATGAAGAGGTGCCAGATGTGGATGGGATCTACATTGGTGGAGGTTACCCTGAGGTTTTTGGTAGGGAACTGGAGGCCAATCAGTCTATGCGCAGGGCCATGAAGAAATTCCACCAGGATGAAAGACCCATCTATGCAGAATGTGGTGGGCTAATGTATTTAACCCGTTCTATTAACCAGCATCAAATGTGTGATGTGTTCGGTTACAATTCTCATATGACCAAAAAGCCCCAGGCCTTAAGTTATGTTATTGCCCGGGCCGCTCATGATAACATTATCATACCCGAAGGAGAGACTTTCCATGGTCATGAATTCCACTATTCCAAACTGGAACTGGAAGGTCATAAACCAAAGTTTGCATTTGAGATCCTAAGGGGTAAGGGAGTAACTGATTCCAGGGATGGACTTATGAGTAAAAATACTCTGGCCAGTTATGTGCATACCCATGTGGCTGCCTGTCCCAGTTTCGCCAGCAGACTGGTTAAAAGCGCAGCAACGGATCATTAATTTTTCAATAATAAAATAAAGTTTTTCTTACCGGTATTTAATTATAAAAATGTGCAGATCACCTTTAAATATGGTCTACTGTAGAAGTACTATATTGGAAATACTTACCTTCAAGAACCAGAAAATGATAAACAATTTTTCTACTGTAGAACTATTTTCATGATAAAAGCAGGAAATAACTGAGAACAGAGTCTACAGTAGAAATAATGGGGTACTGGATTTAAAAAAATTAATGAAACAGGGCAGATGAACATGTTAATTCACTTACAATAAGAGATTATAAACTAACTTCTTTATATTAACAAACATTTCTTATATGATTAAGATTAATAAGCAACAACAATAGAATAGTCTATCTAATTTAAGGAATAGTTTATCTAAATTTAAGGAATAGTTTACCTAAGTTCAATATTACAAAATAACTCAGTTCTGGTACCAAGGAGAATGTTAAATGAAATTTGAAAAAGTAGATTTATTCTCACCCTACATTTTGGTGGTGATTATTGCCCTGTACATATCACTGGCTGCAATTGCCTATCAGGAGCATTTGCGAAACTTGCAGTGGGTTTCAACCACCACTATGATTTACGTGTTAATGGGAACACTCTTCTTCATCCTAGGCGTATTCATTCCTAAAATCATTTATAATAAAAGTAATAAGCTTAAATCTCTCTTCGGAGGTCCCAAAGTCACGGATGAGGATGCGGCACCCTGGTATAATAAATTAAGATTCCTACTGGATGAAAGAGTATTGCTGGCAATGGTTCTAATCGCCCTGTTTTTACAGGCCCTCAACCTCTACTTTTTGGGTGGTATCCCAATTTTAAGCGGTTACCTTAAATTCAAAGCCACCACCAATCTTTGGCGTGTTTCATATTTAATATTTTTACCTGCAATCACCATTCTTTTTGCTAAATATCCTCGCAAATGGTATTATCTCCTTTTCATTATTGGATTAGGGTTATTTGCCATTACCGGATACCGAACCTCAACCATGGCCATTTTAATCAGCTTTTTCATAACCCTGTATTACACTAAGAAAATGAAAACCAGCCACATCCTACTTTTTATCCTCATAATAGCTGCCATAGGCATAGCCGCAGGATACATTGCAGTTAAATCCATTCAATGGCAACAATGGGCGTTAAATCCCCTGGAACTTGTTGCCTACCGGGCAGGGTTCACTTTAATGGTTTTTGATAAGATCGTGCACATGGCTGGTGCTACAGGCGGAGATCTCTTCCACCAGGCATTTTCCACAGGACATCCCCGGGTTACAGTGGGACAGGTGGTCCTTGGTTATCCAGTAGGGGGAAGTACACCCACTACCAGCATCACCTCTACCATCTTTGGACCTGCAGTACTGGACTTCGGATTCTGGGCCATGGCCCTGCAGATGTTCATAATTGGTTTAGCTTTAAGAATAGTTTATGCTGCTCAAATGAAAGCTAACGGGGCATTAACAGCATTATATGCAATTATTCTGACTCATACCATGATATGGGTGGAAACTGGTCCTACAGATAGTGTGGTTTATGTGTATTATGCATTGGCTCTGATTGCAACAGTTTTATATGCAACCCAGCTGATTCGAACTTCCAAAACACCAGTAAAAGGCTAACAGTATAAAATTAAAAGATTTTCAATTTTTATTCAATTAATTTATATTATTTTTAGGTAACTTTGAATTTTTTAGATAAATTTACACTGGAAATCGATGTCTATTTTTTACATTTAATATGACACAAGTCTTTTTAAATCCAATTTGTGCTATTATATAAAAAAATATGAATTAAAATCCTTTAAAAAACAATTGAAATCACTAAAATTTAGCATAACTAGTAGCATTGGCGAGTTGGCTTTTGTCATTTACAACATTACTTAACATCACTAAGAAATCCATCTATGGAAATACAGCCTGATGTTAAAACAACAAGAACTAAAAATCCCATTAAAAGTATAATATGTTTGTTAAAATTCTTCAATTTAAAAACTAGTTCAAAATTGCATTCTTTTATACTTAAATCTGTTTATTATAATTGTGTGAATTAATTTATCTCTTCTTTTCCCACGACCAGGAATCTCCTATATAAACCTTCCCCTAAAAATTAAATGAAAAAATACTTATGCCGATCTTTCAAATATGCAAATCGGTGATAATATGGTTGTAAAAATAGGAGTTATCAAATGTGGTAACATCGGTACCTCTCCTGTACTTGACCTAGTCTTAGACGAGAGAGCTGACAGACCTAACATAGACGTAAGAGGCGTGGGTTCCGGAGCAAAGATGAACCCAGAACAGATTGAAGAAGTCGTACCAAAAATAATGGATTTCGATCCTGATTTTGTGATATTCATCAGTCCTAACCCTGGTGCTCCTGGCCCAGCTAAGGCTCGAGAATTATTATCTGGAATGGACGTCCCAGCATTAATTATTGGTGACGCTCCTGGAATGGGTAAAAGAGAAGAAATGGATGAACAGGAATTAGGATACATCGTAGTTCTGGGCGACCCAATGATCGGAGCTCGAAGAGAATTCCTAGACCCAACTGAAATGGCATCATTTAACGCCGATGTAATAAAAGTACTGGCCGCTACCGGTGCATACCGAGTGGTACAGAACACCATCGACGGCATGATCGCCACCTGCGAAGCAGGAGAAGCTATTGAATTACCAAAAGTAGTTATCGACGCTGCTAAAGCCACAGAAGCCGCTGGATTCTCCAGCCCATACGCTAAAGCAAAAGCAATGGCTGCTTACGAAATGGCTGCTAAAGTGGGTGACATAGACCTCAAAGGCTGTTTCATGGTTAAAGAAATGGAAAACTACGTACCAATCGTTGCTTCAGCACACGAACTCATTTCTGCAGCTGCTAAATTAGCAACTGAAGCTCGTGAGATCGAAAAAGCTAACGACACAGTATTACGTAAACCACACGGTGCTCAAGGCCAGACCCTGTCCAAAACCGTGTTAATTTCAAAACCAGAATAAATATTTTCTCCATTAACAGTCCTAAAGGACTGTTATTTTTTTCTTTATTTTTCCATCTCTGTTTATTTTAAAATTGGTTATACTATTTGACAGAGTATCTTTTTTAGGTGAAATTTTTGCATGGTGTAAATTTCTTGGATTTCGTTTTGGCCGTAGGATATCAATATTCTAGTGGTCTTAATGTTTCATATTTCACTGTTAACGTCATCTGAAAGCCAGGATAATGGCATTTAATGGTAGAAAAGCCTCTTTTGTAGTCTTTATTTGTGCAGGCTTGCTTTGAAAGAAACTTCCCATTAAACTTCAAATCAATAAGTAAAGGGGTTGGAATCAATTAAAACAGTTATAAATTCTTGTATTTTTTAAATTCTGGTTTATCAAATGGATTTTGTTTTTTATTTTTCCTGTTCCAATGAACTTTAATTCCATTTCCACCCTTATAATCCATCCATAAACATTTAGTTTTCTTCGGTCATCTGTCCCCTATAAAGTCCAAGTCCAATGGTGATGACGGGTATTACTATATATATCGGAGTGATATCGGTTAAATATTGCATCAGGGTTACCTTATTAATTCCCAGAAATATCAACACAATGTCCAATATTATACTTATTACCAGCCAGACTACACCGCAGATTATTCCTTCCTTTAGGTAGTTCTCATTGATATCCCTAAAGTACAGGTAGGTGAGTGCAATTACAGTTACCGCTATAGATACCGAGGAAACAATATCATAATAATTCAAAACTTCTAGATAAGATACTAAAAGTGTGGCTAAGGTTGGTATTAACCATATTATAAATCCAAGTCCTATTAACTTAAAAATCTTGTTTAAATTCATATTATATCCACTCCAAAAAAGGAATATATTGGTAGAACTTCTTAAAGATTTTGAGTTTATTATCCCAGGGTAGGTTAGTGAATTTATTTTGGAACAGATTTATTGAACCAATTGTTGACTCTGATATCCGCATCCAATGGTTATAATTTAATGTCAGTTTGCACATAACAAGTTCACACATAATATGTTCTGGTGTGTGTATTTTATGATCGAAAACATCATCCAACGTTTTTCCAAAGCAGCCAGCATGCAACGCTGGAATGACCATATCCGCCCTGTGGAATTCACTGAACTGGATAAACAGGCACACAAGATGGTTATTGCCTATGTTATCGCCCGGTTCGAAGAGGATCGCATGGGTCCAGGAAGTGTGGATTGGATATCTCTGATTGAAGGAGGAATCTTCGAATTTCTTCACAGAACAGTTTTAACTGACATCAAACCACCTGTATTCCACAGGATGATGAAGGAAAAAGGTTACGAACTTAACAAACACGTTTTTGAGAAACTGGAAAGAGATATGGAAGGTCTGGATGAAGATTTCCAGAAACGATTTAAAGAGTACTATCTAAAACAACCTAACACTCTGGAAAGACGAATATTAAGGGCTGCTCACTACCTAGCCACCCAGTGGGAGTTTAAAATCATCTACCACACTGCACCTTTCATCTATGGTATAGACAAAACCAAGGAGAACATCGAAAACCAGATCGAGGATCACTATGATCTTATTGGTGTACAGAAGATCCTTCTGGGTAAGAAATCCTTTGGATTTATTGATCTCTGCGGCCAGCTACGCTTCCAGAAAAGATGGGCACATATTCCCCGCATACCCGAAACTTCGGTACTGGGACACATGTTCATTGTAGCCGCCACCAGTTACCTTTGCACCATGGAAATGGGTGTTAAAGCCTGTTCTAAACGTTTTTATAATAACTTCTACGCTGGGTTATTCCATGATCTGCCGGAAGTCCTGACTAAGGACATCATATCCCCCGTTAAAGGTTCTGTAGAAGGACTTAAAGAGATAATTAAGGATTATGAAGATTTCCAGATGAAAGAAGAACTTTTACCTCTTCTGCCACGGCCTTGGCATGATGATATGAAATACTTTTCCGAGTCAGAATT
>JAHKLQ010000199.1 GCA_020854975.1 Methanobacterium sp. | reverse complement strand
GTCCCAGTTCAATTTAAATTGGGGGTGTACTCTCCCGTCAAGGTCCATGGCCACCAGAACTTTATGACCTGGTCTGGCACCGCAACTGGTTATAAGGTCATCACGATTCATTACACCAGTTATAGCCACATCAAGTGAGTTATATGGTGCATCAGGGTGAACATGTCCTCCTACCATAGGTACATTGAATTTTCGTACTCCTTCATTAATCCCATCCATGATCTGAGCACAGATATCTTTGTCCTGGGTTGAAAGGACATTGGTCATTCCCAGGGGTATTCCTCCCATGGCTGCTATGTCATTTACATTGACCAGAACTGAACAGTACCCAGCCCACCATGGGTCGGCTTCCATCAGCTTTCCCCACATTCCATCGGCAGCCATAAGTACCACCTGTCCGTTCCCGATATCCAGAGCTGATGCATCATCACCAAAACCCAGAATAGTTTGCCCTGAAATATTATAGGTCTCTTCTAGAAGACCAGTTACGTCTTTAATGAGATTTTTACGGGTAATGCCCTCGAAATTTCGTATAGAATCAATAAGTGGCTTTAAATCCAAAGGTGCACCTCTTTTTAAATATTTAGGAACTGTTAATTCATTATTATGATTAAATCATATGTTTTTAGGTATAGTTTTTAGGATTAACGCATCATTTTTTTTGTATTGGTGTTCATCAACTATACTTCCCCTCTAAATCATTTAGCCCTTACTAAAAAACATAATTCCTAGTTTACAATTAGCTTTCATTAGTTGTACTTGACCTGGTATTGTTTAGTCATATTACTAATAATTTGTAGTAGTTTCCTTTTAAAATTTTCTATATTTTCTATTTCTATGGTCTCTTTGTAGTTAAAAAGTTCTAAAAAAATTCTTTCACCAACCAAATCATCCCAACCACTCTCAAGCTCTACTATTAAAGAACCTTTAGCTTTAAATCCTTCTGCAACAACTTTATCCAGATCTCCATCAGTGATACCAATTATGGGAACATTAAATCGATATAGTATGTCTGCAGCAACCAGTGTGGTGTCATCACCTACTGTAACTACCATATCTGAATTTTTCAATCGGTAAATATCTTCAGCTGCATGGTTAAGGTATGAAACACTGAATTTATGGTTTGACTTGTGAGAGGTAAGTATTCTGGGCTTTACTTTGGATTTACGCAGTAAACCTGTTTTTACAATGGCTTTTTCAAGTTTCACCGCACCAAGCTTCTCGACTCCATGTTCTTTAAGTTCTCCTCCTATCAGTTGGGTTATCCTACCATTTTCAGCGATTATTGCAACCTCAGATGAAGTTGATTTTCCAATGACTATACCATTAACAAATATGTTCTCATCAGGAGATACACCAGCAATTTTCCGGCAGATACTTACATCAGACCCTTCAGTAGGTACTTCCTGGCAGGGATCTTCTTTAAACAAGTTTTCCTTAATCTTTTCTGGTAACACTGTTTTCAGACCCATTTTAATGGAAATATCCTCTGCCAATTCTTGAAGGTCCTCTCTCCAGGCAACTACACTCCCATCTTCTTCACCAGGCCTTTCCATCTGAATGAGGGGAGGCCTATCCTTTGAGTTACTGTAAACTTTATATCCAAAAGCATGGCCAGTTACACTGGATTTACCATAGTTAATTATAAAAATAACATCACACTTTTCCTGATTGAATTTGTCCACTGATTGGCTGGGGAAAAGTTTTTGATGGATATCGATCCTATCTTCAAGATGTGCATCTATAACGGCGGTTCTGCCCATAGTACCACCTAATCTGGCCCTAACTGTACCATAATCTTCTAGGAAATCCAGAAACTTTCGGGCGTAACCAGAATCAACTATTTCTGGTCCGTGTACCACCACCCCTATCTTCATCTTTTTCATAGTTCTCACTTAGAATCAACGAGTTTAATATATTTATATATTTTATCTCCAAGTTCGGCAACTAATTCCAGAACAGTGACTAATTCCAGATCAATGTCTAATTCCAGAGCAGGTGACTAATTCTCGATCAAGTAATTAAGTAATGGATTTGATGTTAAAATAAGTGTTGCAAATTGGAGTTATTTAATTAAACCTCTTTAATCCCCATTTTTTAATTATTTTATTTATTTTATTTCCTGTTCCTAAAAAAAAGGGGTTATTTTTTGATTCTTTTACTGTAAACATTTGATCCGCAGATTTCACATTCATCCTCAGGGTAATTTGCAGGATATTTTTTTCTGCATCCTCTGCAGATTTTGATCCATCCATAGATCTCATTTATTCCCTGGGTTAAAACGCTCTTGTAAGGAATTTGCAGAATTTTCAAGATATTCTGTATAGAATAATCATCAGTAACCACTATAGGATCGTGTTTCTTTTTAAGGGTTAGTGCCAAGGCCACTAACTCTTTATCAACTTCAGATAATCTTAAAACATCTCCTGACTTTTCAATTTCATTTTGAATGGTGTTTAAGGAATCAGAATCTGGTTCTTCAATAAAGAGTGTGCCTTCTTTTAAAGCAGATTCAACAATCATTTGCGACTTTAAATCTTTTATTTCAGAAATAACTGCACTATTTGTGATGTTTATATGTTTTGAAGATATAAAACCCCCAATTATGCCTGAAGCATCCAGAACATATACTTTCTCTTTCATTATCTACACCTAATAATCCTGCATTTGATGGTTAATATATTAGTTGATGTTTATTTTATATTCTTATTTTTAAGGTATTTTGCCATCAATTAAGTGTTATGGCATTTAATAATTTAGGATAACTTATTTTTTATATTAAATGAATTTAAAATGGTTTTAATACATACCTACAACTCAGGGAAAATGTTTTTAAGTTCATAAAACAATAAATTAATTGTTGGGGGAAGGTAGCATTAGACTCCTTTCACAATTTTTCGCCCGCGAAAAACCGCCTCCGATTTGGACCTAATGCCCTTCCTACCACTGAGAAGGAAATAAAGTAAATAATACTCATTTTAATAAGAAACAGAGATATTTAACTCTGATTATAATAAAAATAACCTGTAGATTTAATATGCATTTTTTTAATAGATTTTTTTGGGTTTAATAGATAGTACGTGTAATTAAAATTTTGAAGGGATAATCATTTTATTTATTGCCTTTTCCATAACTATAGTAACTGCCATTAACATGATCATGGCGTGATCATATTATCCATATTGTTCAATCAGAATAAGCTATTTTAATTAGTCACCGGAGATGGTTTGACCATGAGCAGTGAAAGTATGAAAGAACATAAGAAACAGAGCCCTTCCAGAGTTAAGGTGGGAATTATCACTTTAAGTGACTCAAAATCCCAGTTGAAAGAGGAAGATCTTTCTGGTAAAATAATAAAAGAATCTCTAGAAGAGCAACATGAAATAGTATCTTATCAGATCATACCTGATGAAGGTGAGCTTCTTTTAAAGACTCTGGAGATGATGAAAGATAAGAAAGCTGAAGTTGTATTCAGTACTGGTGGGACTGGAATTGGCAAACGTGATATTACTATTGAAACCATTAAACCTCTTTTTGAAAAAGAATTAAATGGTTTCGGAGAAATATTCCGTTACGAATCCTATAAAGAGTTAGGAACTGGTGCCATACTTTCAAGAGCAACTGCAGGTGTGTGGCAGAACACGTTTTTAGTGGCTCTACCCGGTTCTCCCCACGCTGTGGAATTGGGAATGAAAATAATAAAACCAGAATTAGGTCATCTGGTAAAACACATGAAACATTAACAGTATTATGTTATTTAACCATAATGTCACATTAAAATCTGTTTTAGTCATTAATGGATGTTATTTGAAATAACAGGATAATTTTTACTATTTTCTTATTATTTAACATCACTAATGGATATCAGGGGTTCTAATAGTAATCCTTCTGTTTTGAACTTTTCCAAGGCACCTTCTTCCCTATCCACAACTACAAAAGCCCTTTCCACTTTACCACCATTATCAAGAATGGCATTGACTGCTTTTAATAAAGAATCCCCTGTGGTGGTAACATCTTCAACAACCACCACTCTATCTCCATCTTTTAGATCTCCTTCTATGAGTTTAGATGTGCCATAACCCTTCTGCGCCTTCCGAATCATGAGCATGGGAATACCTGATTGTAAAGCCACTGCAGTGGCAATGGGTACCGCCCCCAGGGCAGGTCCCGCTATTCTGTCAATTTTATCCTGATTTATCATGGAAGAGATGATTTTAGCCACCTGGAGGAGGATTTCAGGATCGGTGATTGCTTTTTTCATATCCACGTAGTAGTCACTTTCCTTACCTGATGAAAGGATGAATTTACCTAATTTTATGACCTGATTGGCCTTTAAAAGATTGATAAGCTGTTGTTTTTCCTGTTTAATCATCATTAAATCATTCCTAAGACTCTTTGATCTATGTAACCCTTACTATCAAGGCAATATATTGTTTACCGGCCTATTCTTTTACCATTACCAAACTTCAGGCCCTGCTGGCAGCGTTGACATATTCCACGTTGTGGTATGAAACATCTACTGCAAACCAGGTTCCCACAGAGGGAACAGGTGTACATTTTACCTGAACGACCACATATACTACAAATACCCCAAACTTCCAAAAATAACACCACTGATAGTTAATTAATTAGTTTTTGTTAATTTAGGATGTATTAATATATTGTACTTAAAAAATATGTTTAAGGTTTATGTTTAAGTAATTCAGACTAATAATAAATTTAAGGCCTTATATATTAATCTTAGACTTTATAAGGCCTTTTGAACTAATTTGGAATTATATAAATAGAGGGTTATAATTCGTAACTTGTTTTTTCTTCTCTGCTTTTAAGAAGTATTTTGTCCCCTATTTTCTTAACCATATCATAGGGTACGATGGTTTCCCCTTTAGATAATCCTAATCCTTCAGATATGCCGCCTTTTCCCACAATAAAGGCTCGAATTTCATTTCCCTCTAAATCCACTTCTACATCCTTTATTTTTCCAATTACTACTGCAGAACTATCTAAAACCTCTTTTCCCACTATTTCTTGTACGATTCTCATACTATCACCATGGTTTCAAGTGCTCCTAGGGCACCATCTTTCTATAACAGAAAACAACTTAAATAATTATATTTTTAATCATCATAAATTAAGTTCCAAGTTGTACTTATATTTTCAGGGATTAAACCCAATTTTGAAAAGAAAAATAAGTTATTTTAAAAAATCATTTAAAAATGGGTTAAATCACCAAAAACAAGCTCTTAAATTAATTTTTTAAAAAAATTAAAAAAATGGGGAAGAGGGAGTTTTATTAGTTTACTCCCTGAAAACATTTTTCAAGGTGTTCCTTGCTAGGTGCTTTGGTCAAGAGACTAACCACCACGGTCACCACAAAGGCAACAGGTAAAGCAATAACAATGGGGTCAACAGTTGGCCAAGGCACGGCTGTTGTAAGCACTGCTTGTCCAGTTAAAGCTTTAGCTATACTTAATGCTTCTGCTGATTTTTTATATTCGAACACCAGCCAGAACAGGCTAACAAGAGTTCCAACTACCAGCCCTGATATGGCACCGGCCTTGGTACATCCTTTCCAGAATAATGCAAATACGTACATGGAAAGGAAGGCCCCTGCAGTTATAGAAAACCATAGGGAGGTTCCCACCGCGATTATGTTGGTGGGTAAGATTAATCCCATGATAACTGCAAGGATCATCGCCAGTGCAATCCCTATCCTGGCTATGAATACTGAGGAGTCTCCTTTTATTTTGGTTAATGTTTCATAGACATCTCTTCCCAGTGCAGTTCCCTGTACATGTACCTGGGCACTGAGGGTGGACATGGCCGCTGATAAGAGGGCGATCATGAAAAGATATGCAAACCATAAAGGCATGGATGCAGAGATAAAAGCAGGTATTATTTTGTCTGCATTACCATCAACCACTTGTATAGCCAGTTGCCCCAACTTATCAAAGAAATATACATTGGATAAAGCCCCTACTACAAAGGCGGTTCCAGTCATCAGGCAGATGAATATTCCTCCAATTAAAACAGCTCTATTAAGTTCCTTGTTGGATTTTACAGTCATGAAACGTACCACTAGTTGTGGTTGGGATAAAACTCCTATTCCCACTCCCAGTATCAGTGTGCTGACCAATGTCCACCAGAAGGGACTTCCCAAAGCAGGCATGGATGTCCATCCCGTGAATCCTGTTGCCGTGGCAGTGGCTGTTGCTTGGGCTGGAACTATGTTTACCAGATTGGTAAGGGCTTGGTTGGCATCTGTAACCCCACCCATTATCCAGTATGTGGCTACTAAGAGAATGAACATTACTACGAACATTATGCTTCCCTGCAGGGCATCAGTGTACATCACACCTCTTATACCACCAAATATAACGTATAGAGCTACAATAACTGCTAAACCAATTAATGCCATGGTGTAATCAAGATTGAGTGTTGTTTCAACGAATCGTGCCATTCCAATTAGAACCACCGAAGCATACAGTGTCATCCCGAAAAAGATGATCAATCCACTGAAATATTGTATGAATTTACTGTCAAAACGTTTGGATAAAAATTCCGGGAAAGTAAGGGCTCCTAAGTTGTGTCCCATTTTCCGGGTACGTTTTCCAAAAAACACAAATGCTATAAATATACCAACCAGTATGTTCAGGAAGGTTAACCATAAAAGACCCATCCCATAAACACCAGATATACCACCAAAACCTACAATAGCTGCTGTGCTGATGAAAGTCGCCCCATAACTTAAAGCCATGATAAACGGATGGGTTTCCCTTCCAGCAACCATGTAATCATCCGCAGTTTTGGTTCGCTTCCAGGCCAGATATCCCACATAACCGGTTATCACTATATATATCAAAACTACAATACTTAATATAAGAAATTCATTCATTTAACCCACAACCTATCCTTTTTTATGAATTTATGGCCTAATGAAAGAATCTAAGCATCTTCTTCATCCCAAAGACCCAATTCTTTTTCTTGCATTTCCTTTTCTTTCTCGTGCCACTTTACTTCTTCTTTTATTTGTCCTTTTTCGTCTTCGCCGCCTTTATTCCAGTTCAAAATACCATAAACAACACATAAAAGAGTTACCAGAATGCATCCAATATACGCACCCCATATCCAGGGGTCATTTATTCCAAGTACCATTTTTTTCCACCTCCTTTACGTTTATTATTCACTTAAATTTATCATTATAATTAATGAACAAACTACTCTTTATATATTCTTATCGATTTATCCAACAAGTAGAACTTAAACTCACAATTAAATGATACCTGAATGAAATACCTTAATTTTACTCCCCATTTAAATCCTATTTTCTTTCTATAACTTCCTCCGTGATCAATCTTTCAATTGATGTGAAATAAAAAAGAGTAGATAAGATAAAACAAATTGGAATAAAAATGGAATTGTTGATTTTTTAATATGTTCAATACCCCACCATTATCTAGTTGATATTAAGGATAGTGTTCTTAAGGAGTAAGTTCCATAAACTTCTTTTATGAGTCAGTTTAAGGTTAATTCCCATGGAGACAATAAGAAATTTGTGTCAACAGATTCTTTCCAGAAGATGAACCAGCTGCTTAAAAGTTTAAAACAAAGCAAAGGACATTTCGTAATTATTGTTGGAACTCCAGGCACTGGTAAATCAACAAACATATATCATAGTATAAATAATCTTGATTTAAATGTCTATGATGCTTTTTTATTTCTGGATGATGCGGGTGTGAGTAACAGCAAGGTTTTCCAGGTTTTTTGGGACACTTTGGGAAAAGATATGGGAACTCGAAACCATGATGAAATTTACCAGAAAGCATCTGAGTATGATTTTGTGTTGTTTGCTGATAAATTCTCTGACTCCCAACATATTAAAAAAGATAAAGTGGGAATGGGTTTATGGACTGAAAATAGGGGTTTTTCGACATTTCCTTTCTATTTTAGAATATTGTGGGAATACTTGAACCGGAGAACCGAATTAAAAAAAGTGAATATAGTTACACAGGCTGCGTGGATATTAAAGGTTCGGGGTATCCGTTATGATATCTTAACTGATTTTTCATTTATTTCCCGGACCCTGATGTTCTTTCTTAAACAATTCTTTGAGGTAGTTAGGATATCTTACTCTGAAGAAGAAATCATGAAAATTGTGAAAATTCACTTTCCTGCTCTTGAAGAAGAAGAGATTAAATATTATATTAAAAAATGTGGTCGTAGACCTCGTTTTATTTTTGAATCCATATCTCACAATGAGAAAAACAGGTGAAACTATAAATTTGTAGCATGCCAAAAAATTAATCATAAATACAAACAATAAATTATTTTGAAGTTAATTTAAAAAATCTGTGGATAATAGAGGTGATTATCATTGGTAGCTGAAATTTCATCAATAATTTTTAAAAGAGAAATAGAAGGAGATATAAAAAATTTAATAATACCTGAAGAATTTGTTAAAGATCATCATTACTCCAATGATAATCATCTTATGATTATCCTACGGGTTATTGGAACAGATTCAGAAAAGGTGTATGATTTCTTAAATGGAAGTGAAAAAGAGTCATTCCATATAGAGACTGTTGAAAAATCTACTGGAGAAAAAAAGTCTGATGATTACATATTAACTTCCATGTATTTAGATGAAGGCCCTCCTTTATCTGTAGATATAAATCAGGAACTTTTCATGGTTAGAGCTATATTGGACTTTAAAAAGAAGTAAAAAGTCTAAATTTTCCATTATTTTTTCATGATTTGAATTAAATTCCTATTTTTTTTGTTTATTCTTTTAAACGAATTTTTTTAAAACCAATCTGTTTTTAAATTATTTACTTAAAATTATTTCAAAATTATAATTTTAAAAAAAAGATAATGATTCCATTCAATGAATCACTTACAACCTAAACTAGGCTCTAACAAAGACTCTAGTTGGGGGGGGTGGGTGATGATTTCATTCAATGGATCACTTACTCATGGATTAGTAACTTGTTCCCAATGGTTCAACCATGACGTTTGCAGGTAAACTACCATAATTATTGTATTCATTTAATACGCAACTGTATAGGTAAATCTGTGATTGGTAGCCGATTTGACCTAAACCTATGTAACCATAGGGTGGTGCTTGGTAGTTTTCTGCCATATATTGTCCTATTCTGTTAGCAAAGTCCACATAGGTAGTGGTTGTTATTATTCCGGTTTTTAGATTTTCGCTGCTACTAGTAGGCAGTGTGTAGCCACTGTTTACGGTCACGGTAGTGTTATTGGGTTTTCCATTGTTAATGTCATTAGTTGCGGTTACTGCTAAAAATAGGAATTGTGCCATGTTTATATTACTACTTCCCATAGTCACCGTACTGGGTAGTTTTTTATTGGTTTCAATGTAATTTTTAACTGTTTGCGCAGCAGTAAGTACCTGATCAACAGTGAAACTATACGAAGAAGGCTCATAAATAGGTATATTACCAGAACTCCACGCCTTAACCGTCATAGTATCCGGCAACTGCCCACTAACACCATAACCAGCCAACACACGACTGTAAAGATACACCTGAGACTGATAACTAATCTGCCCCAAACCAATCAAACCATAAGGCGGTGCCTTGTAGTTCTCAGCCATATACTGAGCTATCCTATTAGCAAAATCCACATAAGTACCCGTAGTCAACGCCCCAGTCTTCATACTCTCATAACTACTACCCGGCAACCCATAACTACTACTCACCGTCACAACAGTAGTATCAGGCTTTCCACTGTCAAGATCATTAGTAGCAGTTACTGCTAAAAATA
This sequence comes from Methanobacterium sp., assembly GCA_020854975.1. GTDB lineage: Archaea > Methanobacteriota > Methanobacteria > Methanobacteriales > Methanobacteriaceae > Methanobacterium > Methanobacterium ferruginis. Next base: position 11,506 of record JAHKLQ010000199.1, on the reverse strand, counting down.
GGAATTGCCCCATGTTAATACTACTACTTCCCATAGTCACCGTACTGGGCAATGCTTTATTAGCTTCAACATAAGCTTTAACTCTCTGCGCAGCATCAACAATCTGACTAACAGTAAAACTATACGAAGAAGGCTCATAAATAGGTATATTACCAGAACTCCACGCCTTAACCGTCATAGTATCCGGCAACTGCCCACTAACACCATAACCAACCAACACACGACTGTAAAGATACACCTGAGACTGATAACTAATCTGCCCCAAACCAATCAAACCATAAGCTGGTGCTTGGCTGCTTTCTGCTATGTATTGTGATATTCTATTAGCAAAATCCACATAAGTACCCGTAGTTAACGCCCCAGTCTTCAGATTTTCGTAACTGGTGCTGGGTAAACTATAACTACCTACCATTATGGAAGTAGTGGTTGGTTGCCCGTCTTTGAGTGCTGCAGTGGCCTTTGTAGCTAGATATAAGAATTGTGCCAGGTTTATGTTCTGTGTGCCTATGGTTACTGTGGTTGGTAGTTTTTTGTTGATTTCAATGTAAGTTTTGAGGTTATTGGCAGTTTCTAGGATTTGATCAATGGTGTAAGCTGTGGGTTCATTGATGGGTATGTTACTGGTGGTCCATGGTTTGACTGTCACAGCAGTAGGAAGTGCTCCAGTATCATTGTATATGCTTAAAATGCGGCTGAAAAGATAAACTTGTGACTGATATCCTATTTGTCCAAGACTAATATAGCCATAAGGTGGTGCTTGAAGGTTATCATTCATATAATCATTAATACGCCCAGCAAAATCAACATAATTTGCCAAGCTAAAACCACCCGAAGTTAATGATTCTTCACTAGCACCAGGGACTTTGTCATTTTTCATAAGAATAAGGGTATTTTCATTGTTGTTTAATTGGATGGTGGCTTGGACAGCTAAATGCAAAAATTGAGCCATATTCACCGGGACAAAACCAATCAAAATTGAGGATGGTAAAGTTTTAGATGTTTCAATGCTGGCTTTAACCATATTGGCTGCTGTAATGATCTCATTGATGCTGAAAGTTACTTCATTGTCAGAAATTATGTTACCAGTAGACCCTGCAATGTTTAAGGAAGTTGTTGCAGCTTGGATGGTGTTTCCATTGATGATGTTGGAGTTACTATTGTTTTCAATGTTTATTCCCACATCAGAGCCATTGATGTTGTTTCCATTGTTGATGTTGTTTTCACTTGAATTGTTGAGGTTTATTCCGTTCTGAACGTTGTTTTGTACTGTGTTATGACTGATTTGATTATTTTGACTGTTATCTATATTAATACCATTATTTTGGTTTTCACTGATTGTGTTATCAGATACAGTATTGTAATTGGAGTTTTCACCTATTTCTACCCCATTTTGGTTACTTGAGATGTTATTATCAGTTATGGTGGTATTGTTAGAGTTTTTAATGGTTACTCCTGTTTTTGTATTGCTGGTTACCTGGTTACTTCCTACATTCACATTTTTAGAGTTATTTACAGTTATTCCAGATGAACTTTGGGTTACAGTGTTGTTGTTTATGTAATGGTTGTTTCCTCCTTCACAATAGACTCCACTGGAAGTGCTGTTGTTGATCTGGTTTCCGAATACTATATTATCTTCAGTTTCGTTACCAAGGTAAACCCCGTCTTTGCTATCGGAAATTTGGTTAGAGTATACTACGTTATTATTTCCAGCAACAAGTACTCCCACTTGATTTCCAGTTATATTATTGTTGGCTATGGTACAACTGCTTGCTCCAGAAATTGCAACAGCTGAAGAAGATGAAGTGCCATTTAAAATGAATCCAATGATTACTGAACCACTTCCCTCACTGGTTATGTTAATTAGAGGATTTTGAGCATTGAGAGGGTTGATTATTGTGTTAACGCCACTTCCTATTAGATTTATTTCTTTATTAATTACAAGATTTTCATTGTAGATGCCTGAAGCCACATATATAGTTCCCCACGGATTTAAAGTGTTAATGGTTGTGGTTATTGTTTTCATAGGCCCAGTAGTTCCTCCCAGGAAGACCGGGCTGGTTCCATCCCATGAATCATTTCCAATATTCGCATCCACAAAAAGTTGGGTGATAAGCTGCCGGTCACTATTGTACCATGCATCGGCTGCAGCTTCATCATAAGCACTGGTTTCACTGACTGATGGGAATACCCCGTTCCAGTCTCCCACAAACGCTGCGTAACCATTGTCGTTTCTCCAAACTTCTACACCATTGTAAAGAGTGGAAGTGACAATTTTCTCAGTATTTTGATTATTAGCATCCTGAAAGTTACTGGCACCATTTAAAAAGTCGTAGATTATTTCCGCACCATTCCAGGCAGTGGCATAGTAATTGGCATCAGTACCATCGAACATCTGGGCAAAATTATAAATGGTTTCAATGGGATTGGCCACTTGATTCTCCCCCACCCATCCGGTGGAGAAACAGGTGTGAAGTAAAAATACAGGGATACCCAGTCTGAAAGGTGCTGTGAAAAGACTACCATTTCCTTCCTGCATATACCAATTCCCATCTGTATCATTTTCTACACCCCATATATAGCCATCAGCCCCTATCAGTGCAAAAGGAGGGTTTGCAGTGCCTCCAGCTCCATCGTAATTTCCTAATTTATAAGCTCCATGACCATCATAGATAACAGCATCAGCACCATACATCCCCTTTAAGATGTTTTCTGTAGTGGCATTCTCACCATAATAATCCAGGACAGAATATCCATTTGCTCTGAGATCAGCAGCTAACTGACTTGTTTCCTGATAAGAAAGGGGGAAATCACCTGTAGAATTACCTATAATCAATATATGAGCTTCAGATAGCCCCATGCTTCCAGTTAGTGTAAAAAATAATGCTAACGATAAAAAAACCATTTTTAAATTAACTTGCCTGTTTATCAAACTTCACACCTCAATAACCTTAATTAATATTTTACATTAACCTTAATATATAATTGGTTCCATTTTGTGTGCTAAGTCATCAAATGGAAATCTGGAAATAATAAAAAAATGAAATAAAATGAAATGATCAATTGAAAAATAAAAAAAATAATAAATTCGGGGTAAGTTGGAATTTTTAAAGCTAGATAAACCCCATTCATAAAATTAAAATGAAATTACAAAAAATCCAATATTTTAGATTTCTATTCTGATGATTTCAAAATACTTCCCACTGAAAATTGTGGTTCCAGAACTGGTCAATGATTCAAACGTTTCAACTGATTGACCACCAGAACCAGCATCCATATTATTTCCTGATGCTCCCTGATTAGGGATTGTGTTATTGGTAGAAGCTCCTGGTGGCTGCATATTACTGTTATCAGTTCTATTATCTGAAGATCTACTAGTGGTAGGATTCATGTTTCCTGGAAATCCATTGGTGTTATTGGTTGTGTTGCCAGGATGCTGATTATCTTTACTCATTGTATTCTGAGCACTTTGTGATCCTTGATTGGCTGTGGGTATTTTATCCAGAGAGTAGGGTAGAATAGGTGGTCCATAAGGTAGTAGGAAACTCAAGTTATAATTGGTATTAAGGTTTGATCCTGCCATGTTACCCTGATTATTTCCATTAACTGCCATATTACCTGTTTTAGATCCTAATGTGCTTGAAATTTTGTTGGAATCTGCTGATGAAGCTGAGGAGGATGTTTGATTACCTTGGAAACTAATTAAGTATATGGTGCTATTCTGATATTCTCCCTGAAGTCCCTGGACATTCTCAACTACAGTGATATTATTATCGGTTCCCATATCACCTAAAACATATTCCACCCAGTATTTATTCTGGAGATCTGAAGTCACGATAACAATATTTTGACTGGAAACATTTGTGAAACTCTCTTTTACGTCCTGCAATTCATTGTATTCATCAGTAGTGATGGTAGGCCCTAAATTGTTGAAAGATCCTGAAGCAGTGTAATAACAGGAAAATGCAAAGATCATGGCCACTGCAATAATTATTAGATTGGTTGGTATTTTTCTGGAGGGGTATCTTGTCAGGAATTCCGTTTCAATGAATTTCAGTCCTAGGGGAACTAGAAGACCAATTGGTAAGAATGATATTAACAGGAATCTTGATTGGTACTGTGACGACGATGCAAATACTAAAACTGCCAGAACAGCTGCTAGTGTAATATAAACCCATGCCAGAAGAGTATTTCGATTTGTAGTTAATGAATTTGCGATAGCAGAATCTGCAATACTGATCTTTTCTTTCAATCCCCAATAGAGAATGATTATGGCTGATGCAACCCCTAATAGGTAAGGTAAACTACAGAAGATTAAACCTGAAACTTCATTACTCATTCCTCCTCCCATTTCCACATATGAAGAGTTGAAGAAAGATAACACCGTGTCATATTTGGTATACATGACTGGATATGCCAGGAACAGGACCAGGAAACAGACTACCACCCCCACACTTAATATCCCCAAAATTTTCAGGTCAAATAATGGTAGTTTACCAGTTTTGTATGTCTTTAGAATTATACTGAAGATCAATAGTCCAAAAAAAAGGGTAACTGCTAATGCTCCGGTGTAGATATGGGTTAACAGATTCACACCTAATAATAACACAGTTAAAGTTCCGTATTTCTTCCAATCTTTAATATCTTCGAACCATCGTATGGCAAAATAGAGGAATATGGAGAGAAAAAGAACACCTACCAGGTTTTGCATGTAATCACCGATGAGAGCAAAATAGTTGATGTTGATTGTTACCATAAAGGCGCTTAAGAGTGCAGGTATCCTGGATCCTACTTTTTTACCATTTTTTTCCTTAACATAGCATTCTGTAAGGAAAAATGCGGGAAATACCAGAAGCGAGCCCATAAATGCCATTCCTATTTTAACACCTAAAAAGGAGTTGCTGGATAAGGTTACAAAGGGAGCTAGCAAATAGTAAGCTAAGGGTGGGTCATTACTCATGGGAAATCCATACTGCAATATATTGCGAACTTGAATATCGTAAAATGCACCGTCAATACCGTAAGAAAGAGGATAACGGGTTAAAACAAATAAATCAAGTATAAATGAAAAGAGGAAAATGACTATTAATAAGATAAGCCAGTACTTCTCTTTGAGAAATTTCATGATTCCAGTCTGGGATGATGAAATTCCAGTACTAGAAATTGTGATATCAACCATAATAACACCTAAAACAGTTTTATTTAACAGAATATTTTATTATTTTATGTATTCTTTCTAATGAACGAGTTTAGTCTAATTTTTGTCGATAACCCTTAATAGGTCCCATTACAACATCAATAATAAAGTAAGTTTGAGGGGCTCTAAGCTTTTTAAGCGTTGAAGCGATTTTTTTTTGAAAGTCCAAAACTATTACTTAGAGCCCTTCATAACCAATAAACTGGTTACCTTAATTGTTTTGTAGTGTATCCTTCAAATTTTTCAGATTTCATTAACTGTCCATAAGATCATGTTAGCTAGTAATTGTGGTTTTTGAGGATCTAGTTCAGGGTGAGATCCACTTAACAGAACTCTGCCTGAACCGTAGTTTTCTCCTACCATTGCATAATAATTCTGATAACCCGTTGAATTATCTGCATAGGTGGCAAAGGAGTAGATATCTGACCCCGTAGTGTACATGGCAGGGCCATTTTGGTGATACATGTTTAATGTTGATTCATCTGATAATTTATTTCCATATGATGTGGTTGAAAGGGTGAGTAAACCTTCATAACTCACATCAATAGTATTTACTTCAGGTGCGAGTCCCCATCCAGAATAGCTTCCCTCAACATTGTTTGATGCTGCATAAGCCCCGGCACATATACCCACATATCCGTTGCCCTGACTTATAAATTGTTTAATTGCATCACTATCAATGCTGTTACTGTTAACATAGGTTGCTGAATTCCCTCCGGGCATTATTAGAACATCATAGGAGGATAAAGTTTTGGAGTTAATTTCATTGGCAGTATCGTATTCAAAGTAGTAACCTGTAAGATTCATGTTATTGTTTTCATCCAAACAGGCCTTTATACCAGCTACACTTTCTTCCATGGTGTCATCTCCATTGAATATTAAAACTTTGACCACAGAAACCTCGTCAGATGCGTTTACAGTGATTTTGTTAGTATCAGTCTGATTTCCTACCACCAAAGTCACAGCAGTTAGAAGTAGGATTATAATTAATACTGATGAAAATATTACTTTTTTACTTATAAAAATCCCTTTTACTGTAATTCCTTTTATTTAAAACCCTCCGGCATTACCTATGCCTTTCGATGTTTTTTTTCTTAAATTACTAGATAAAAGTAGTTTTTCCCATATTTAACCGAAGTTTTACCAGTTCAGTACAGTCTAGACCCAAATCTCTCCCAGATCTTATCTCAAAATAAGAACCAAGTGAAATTAAATCAAGAGCACCACCAGTATAATGCTTGATTAAAAGATTAAATAGAGTAAATAGATTAAATTAAAAATAGTCAATTAAATAAATCTTTAAAATCAATTCTTAGAATATAAAAATCTTAAATGTGGAAAAAAATAAAAAAAAGATTAATCATATGGAAAAACCCCCAAATGATTAATTAAAATTTAATAATTGGAATTAATTGGTGTCAAATCTCATTATAAAGGGATTTAACTCTCAGAATAAATCATTTCCAACTAATTTTCAAAAGTGCAGATAGAGCAATCAACTGACATAGGTTGATAAGAAAGAGAGAATAATTATCTCCCTGTACTGCTCCAGAAGGATCGGGTGGTGGAATTGGTGCCAAGAATCCCATGGAAAGTATGTTCTGTATCAGCAAGAAAGTTCCGAATATCAGAAGACCTAGAGTATACTCTGATTTCCATTTACGATAATTCTTCCAGTATACTGAAAGTAAAACCACTATAATTGATATATTAGCCAGACCAACAGCCATACCAATGTACCTTAACATGTTATCCTCTCCTATCTCCAGATTACTACTTCTTTTCAGATTCTTTCCATATCTGCTTAAATGAGTCGAAGTTTTCCTCCATTATATTCGAAAGCATATAAACAGTACCATATTGACCTTCCCCACATGTAATCACAATATTGTTCTTAGCTAGAACATTTAAATGATGTTTAACAGTTTTATAATCTAAATCCAGGGCTTTAGCAAGTTGATTAGCATTGTATGGACGATCGTTGAGTTCATTGATAAGCCTGGCACGATTAATCCCACCTCTAGTCCCAGCTATCAGCCACCAAAGTAAGCCTTCCATATGTATCACGGTTCATTCCATTATCTTTTGATATGAAATCCTGAACAACATCATTCTATTTCCTAATCAATGGATTTATATCTATTTAAATCTAATGCATTTAAAACATAGTTTTAGAAATTCTCCAATATAAAAGATAAAAATAGAATTCAAATGAAGGTTTTAGTCACGTAAACGTGCTAAAAGACGTATTAACAGCTTAGTGGATGTAGAATATCCCTAAAATAGACCAATGTTCATTTTTTTTGTTGAAAATCCTATTTTATGTGGATGAACTCCACACATGAATATTACAGGGTTACACTAAAAAGAGAGATTGGAGATAGTAAATATTAATTTAAAAAATGGAAAATTGATTTAATGGAAAATTGATTTAAACTAGTAAAAAACTGATAAATAGAGAATCATAACATAAAAAAAGAATCCTAACATAAATACGGTGTTGAAATGGTTAAAAATAGGGGAACGTGTGAGAAAATAGAAGAGCAATTAAAAAATTCTAAGGCTATTCTTAATTCAATTTTGGAAGGTCCTGAAAATATAATTGCTTTTTCACTTGACCGCAACTATCAATATATATTCTTTAACCAGGCACATAAACAAACCATGAAAAATATTTGGGGCGTTGACATTGAAACTGGCAAAAACATGCTGGAATATATTTCTTACCCTGACGATAAAGAAAAAGCTAAAATCAACTTTGACCGGGCATTATCTGGTGAAAATTTTATATTAATTGAAGAGTATGGGGAAGAGTCCCTTAGCCGGAATTACTGGGAAAACATTTATAATCCCGTGCAATCCGGAAGTGAAATAATAGGTCTAACTGTGTTCTGCATTGACATAACAGAACGCATAATAGCCGAAAAAAAGCTTAAAAAATCTCTTGAAGAAAAAGAAATGCTACTTAAAGAGATTCATCACCGGGTGAAAAATAATTTGATGGTTATCTCCAGCTTATTGAATCTCCAGTCACAGTACATCAATGACAAACAAGCTCTTGACATTTTCAGGGAAAGTCAGAATCGTGCCAAATCCATGGCACTGATCCATGAAAGATTATACCGCTCCACGGACCATAAAAAGATTGATTTTGGAGAATATATCCATACCCTGGCTAATGATCTTTTCCATACTTATGTAACTGATCCTAACCGGGTTAAGCTTAACATGGATGTGGAAGATGCAATGGTGGATATCAACACTATCGTGCCATTGGGGTTGATATTAAATGAACTGGTAACCAATTCCATGAAGCATGGTTTTGTAGGGGATGTGGAGGGGGAGATAAAAATTAGATTTCACCAAGAAGGTGATGAGTTTACATTAATAGTTGGTGACACCGGTGTGGGATTCCCAAAGGATCTGGACTTCAAAAATACATCCACTCTTGGTTTACAGTTAGTGACCAATTTAACAAACCAACTAGATGGTAATATAGAATTAAATAAAGAAAATGGAACGGAATTCAAGATAACATTTAAAGAACAATACAAATAAAAAAAAAAAAATGAGATTTTTTTAACCCCAAATACTCTAAATAATATCTCTTTTCTTTTTCCATTACTAAAAGTAGGTAAAAATGGTTATCTTAAAAATATGATAATCAGAGGGAGATAATTCTTAATAATCAGAAAGTGTGTCCGGGAATTGCCCAATAATATATCCAGATTAAATAGATTTATCAAACACTATCTTATTTACACATCTCAATTAATTCCAGGAATTACAACATAATCATAATTTAATAGGATTAATAATAATATTAATTATCTAAACAGATACGAATTAATTATCTAAACAGATAGGAATTAATAATTAAAAACTCCTAATTTACTGAAATTTCAAAGAGGGGTGTGTAATTGGGTGTATTTTAAAAAAATAAGAAGATTATCCCCATCAACTCTTCTGATAGTTCTGACTATATTAGCCATATCATTATTCTTAGTAGTGGGTCTGTTACCCTCATTTCTGTACAGAACTCTGGACATTGAATCATATCTAGTTTTCCACATGATTGCGGAGATTTTCAGTGTAATAGTTTCATTTTCTATTTTTGGTGTGGGGTACTTTACTTATAAACAATCAAAAAATAGTTATGCACTCTTTTTAAGTTGCGCATTTCTGGCTATCGGACTTATTGACCTGTTTCATGTGCTCAGCTTCCCTCAAATGCCAAATTTCATTACACCCAACAATAACGATAAATCCATTTCATTTTGGATAGCAGCACGTTTAATTTCAGCCGTGACTTTAGTTATAAGTGCCTATATCTATAAGAATTCTGCAAATCGCTGGCTGGAAAAAAAATATTTAATTCCCGCAGCTCTCTTCACATCTGCCATAGTATTTGTTTTGGTGATTTACCATCCGGAATATTTACCTCGTATGTTTATTGAAGGTAGTGGCCTTACTCTGACTAAGGTACTTTCAGAATACATTATTATAGGCTTATTTGTAGCTTCATTTATCCTGTACTGGAGACGCTTTAAAAAAACCGGAGAAAAATTCATAATTTTTATTTTAGCGGCAATTATTCTTTGCATATTCAGTGAACTCTCTTTCACCCTGTATCTGAGTGCTTTTGACACTTACAATATGCTGGGCCATATCTACAAGATCATCGCCTTTATAATGATATATATTGGGATATTCATCGTTACCATCCTACAGCCATACCATGATCTAGAATTAGAAATTGTAGAGCGTAAAAAGGCCGAAGATGAAATTCGTATGTTTATGAATGTGGTGGAGTCATCTAATGATGCCATTATAACCAAATCTTTAGATGGTACTGTTACCAGCTGGAATAAAGGAGCAGAGGAGATGTATGGTTATTCTGCTAAAGAAATCATTGGCAAGAATATTTCAATATTATCCCCGCCAAAACTTAAAAATGAAATACCTGATTTAATTGACAAAATTGAGCATGGCAAGAAAATTCAGCGTTATGAAACTTTGAGGTTAAAAAAGGATGGAACATTGATTAACGCTTCTATAACTCTTTCTCCTGTTTTTGATATTTCAGGAAAAATGGTAAAAATTTCTATCATTGCCCGAGATGTGACTGATACTAAAATGGCAGAAAATAAGATAAAAAGAGCACTTAAAGAAAAAGAAGTACTACTCCGTGAAATTCATCATCGTGTGAACAACAACATGCAGATCATTCTCAGTCTCCTAAACCTTCAAACCCAATATGTGAAAACTGATGAAGCTTTGAAAATTTTGCAAGAAACACAAAACCGTGTTAAAGCCATGGCCACCATTCATGAGAACTTATATCAGTCTCATGATTTAACCACCATTAATTTTGCAGAATATATCCAAAGTCTTGTTAAGGGTATCTTTTTTTCATATCACATCAAAGAAGGCCAAATAGAACCAATAATTGAAATAGGAGATGTAATGTTAAATATTGAAACAGCTGTGCCCTGTGGCCTTATAATAAGTGAACTTGTTTCAAATAGTCTCAAACATGCATTTTCACCTGAACAAAAAGGAATTATTCGAATTTCACTCCATTCACAGAATAATACATTTACCTTGACCATCAGTGATAATGGAATCGGATTTCCCGATGATTTGGACTTTAAAAACACGAATTCGCTGGGTTTGCAACTTGTAAATAACTTAATTAATCAAATAGATGGAAATATCCAACTGAATAAAACTCATGGGACCGAATTCATAATTACATTTAAAGAATTAAAATACACTGAAAGAATATGATTTTATATATGATGTGGGAGGAAATAAGCCTTACAACTCTAAATGTTATATTGAAAGGCTTTAAAATCATTATTTATATTCCACATCTTTAAAGGTGATTTTAAATTCTGTTCCCTGATTATTATCAAGGGTTATTTCTCCATCAATTTGTGAAACTAAATTATTCACCAGTTGCAGGCCAAGTGAATCTGTATTCCGGAAGTCCAAACCTTCAGGGAATCCCACACCAGTATCACTTACTATAAGAATAAAATTATCTTCCTGTTTATGGAATTCAATGTCAATTTCACCTTCTTTACCCTCGGGGAATGCGTATTTCATAGAATTGGTTACCAGTTCATTTAGAATCAAACCTAACGGAACGGTGGTGTTTATGTCCACCATGACATTTTCCAAGTTCATGTTGAGCTTAATCCTGCTGGGATCAGTTACATAGGTGTGGAAAAGATCATTAGCCAGAGTATGGATATATTCACCGAAATCTATCTTTTTAAGATCTGTAGATCGGTATAAACGTTCATG
>JAHKLQ010000129.1 GCA_020854975.1 Methanobacterium sp. | reverse complement strand
ATCATAGCTTAAAGGAGTTCAAATGAAGGCATTATTAATAGTTACAGGAAGAGGGATTGGAGGAGACGCAGTTATCGCCCTCAACATTGCCCGAGCACTAGCTAAACATGGTATTGAAAGTGAATTTGCATTAGACCATGATGCCCCTGGTATTTTACTGGAAAAACATGGCTTAAAATGGCATAAGATCAGCATACCTCAGGCAGGAGGTCATGCTGCTACCAAAAAAACTCTGGCTAAAGCTGCCATTAAAACATCAAAAGCCGCAGTGGAAGCTGCTCGCCTCATCAGGAAAATACGTCCAGATGTGGTGGTGGGAATAATTGGTGGAGGAGCCATTGTTGGTTGTTTAGGGGCTAAAATGGTTAATATTCCCTCATTAGGGATTATAAGCACCCCAGCGGATGCTAAAGTATGTACCAAGATTACCAGTACTGTAGTCTTGCCAGAATCTACCATTTTCCATATTGATTCAAAAGATAAAACCATTCATAAAATTTATTCCCCTATCAATCCTGAGATCATTGTGGGAGATGGGGATGAAGCCTTAGCTCGGATGCCTCCGGAATTTGATGTTAACCGTCCCACCATTCTTTTTTCCTCAGGCTCCACCCTTTTTGAAAAAATGGCACAGGGTGCATCAAAACTGGCAAAAACTGGTATTGATGCTAATATATTGGTTGTTGGCGCTCCACTGGAAAATGAATACAGGGAATATCTTAAAGAGGATAATATAATTTATTTAGGTTACATTGACTGGATATCTGACCTTTACAAGATAGTTGACTTGGCTGTGCTCACTGATGATGGTATGATGATCCATGAAGCCATTGCATCCCAGTTACCTATTATAGTCCTCCTGGGAACTAAGTATGGGCGATATCATAATCTTGCCCGTGTTTTTGATGGGGCAGTGTTGGAAAGTGAACTTGAAAATATAAAGGAAGTTACTGAATCTGCATTTAATAATCTGGATAGATTAAAAGAAAATGCAAATAAGTACAGTGAAAATGTATTAAAAGCTTCGGATAAAATTGCCTGCTTAATTTGTAACAGAATAAAAAAGAAATAGATGATTAACTGGAAATGCCCTGGAAACAGTTACTGATAAGTTTTTTATTTTCCTGGAATGCCTGACTGTAACTAGCCCATTCTGGCATTTCATATACCAGGGTGCGAATACCTGCATTAGCCAGAGGATAGGAAACTGTTAAAGTGGAAGAGCCATGTTCAGCTCCAACAGTAGCCCGGTAATAGGTGAATTCTGGAAGATTCTTTTCTATTAACTCACCCATAGCCACAGAAGGAGCATCCATCTTAGGTGTGGCCACATAATACCCATTACCATAACCAGGAGCATGATCATGACATATAATAACCACGTCAACATTAGATTTCTTTATATCTGAAATAATGTAACTTGCTACCAGTCCCTCTCCATTCGAACGTCCTACCACATAATTATCTGGATTACTGGTGACGTTCACCTGATAGTGGATGATTTCATAGTTAGCAGGTAAGCTATACTGGTTAATAGCATCATCAACTGTTTTTTGGGATAGTTTTTCCCGGGGGTGCATACCAGTTATAACTGCAATGGTTTTTTTATCCGCAGCTGAACTGGATTCAGATGTATTGAGGGAGGTGAAAGTTTCCTTAGTGATGGTTCCACGATTATCAGTTGCCAATACTGAAGGCCCGGATGCGGCGCTTTCACTGACTTCTGGCATATAATAACCCATATATGCCGCAGCCAGGACAGTTATAAGGATAAAAACAGATATTGCTGTGTAAAATTTTTTAGGGTTTACCCGTGGTCTGGAATTTAAGGATTCCACATAGATTAACTGCCCACCACAATGGCAACTTACAAAATCTTCTGGGGATTCATCTCCCTGTAGCTCGTAATAGCCACCACACTTTTGACAAACCAGGTAAGACATCTTAATCATTATACTATTAGATGAAAGATTAATTTAAGCTTTTTCCCTTCATCAAGTTTTTTTCCAACTAGTAACTTAATAACAATACATAAATCAGACTGTATTATGAATACAATAAAAATTTACTGCTCATCACATAATTTTGTGATAAATTGTTGATTAAAATATTAGAGCATTGATTAAAAAATATTACAGGAACAATAAAACAATATATAATAAATAATTTCATTTGTTTTAGAGTTTGTATTGGATTCAATTTTTATGTCAGTATTCCTTTAAATATATTTGCAGAAATAATATTGCAGAAATAATCAATTTATATGTCTGCAGGTTAAGACATGTAGAAATTAATGTCTGCAGGAAAAGTTGTAGAAAATAAATGTTTACTGGAATAATTGATGGAAACAATTAACTATAACGATACTGGGGAGGGTTAACCCATAAACCCAAATAAACAAGACCATATGGTAAAAACTAGTTTAAACAGAGAATATCTTAAAAATGCTTTAACTGATGTTAATTACATTCCTGATGATGATATAACCACCACTCTTTTCCTTTCTCTTGAGCTGGGAAAGCCTATCCTGGTGGAGGGACCCCCGGGTACTGGTAAAACTGAACTTGCCAAGGCAGTTGCCAGAGCCCTGGGAAGAGATTTTTTCAGGGTGCAATGCTATGAGGGGATAACCTTTGAGCAGATGGTGGGGGAATGGAATTACCAGAAACAATTATTGCATCTGGAGATGTCTCGTCTAAATGATACCAGAAAACCGAAAGACCCTGAAAAAGATGTTTTTGGAGAGGAATTTTTTATTAAACGACCATTACTCCAGGCATTCATTAACACATCCCCTTCGGTGATGCTTATTGATGAACTCGACAAGGCAGACGAGGAAGTGGAAAGCTTTCTCCTACAGGCTCTGGGTGAAAAAGAAATTACAGTGAATGATCTGGGAACTTTCACTCTCCAAAATGATTTATTAGTGGTTTTAACATCCAATTCCCAGAGAATGCTACTGGATGAAACCCGGGATCGGTGCCTTTTCCTATACATTGATTATCCAGATATGGAAAGAGAAGTTGAGATCGTAAAATCACTGGTACCTGATGCACCTAACTTGCTGGTGGAGAAAGTGGTGGGACTCATTCAAAAGATTAGAATGTTAGATCTGATGAAAAAACCATCCATACGGGCTACTGTTGACTGGGTGCGCACTCTCCTTAGCACTGGTCATGAAGATGGTAGCGATGAATCTATTGAAGAAACTGTTAGAGTGGTTTTAAAGTCCGAGGAAGACCGTAAAAAGGTGAATACCACCCTATTCAAATCTTCCGGTGAAAGGATCCAAGTAAATGATCCAAGTAAGAGATTCAAATGAATCCAGGTATAAGATCCAAGTGATGGATTTAAAGAATATCCAAGTGCCAGATTTAATAATATCCCCGTGAGAATATATGGATAAAATTATCAGTTTTTCAAGTTTATTAAGGGAAAATGGGATTCCGGTAAGTATTAGAAGTACTTACACTGGTAAAGAAGTGTGTAATTTAATTCCAGAGGATGATCCTTCTTTTAAAGAAGCTCTTGCATCGGTGTATGTTAAGGAACAGAAAGAGAGAGAAACTTTTAACCGACTTTTTGATGACTTTTTCCTGGTAGTTGGGGAAGGAAAAGTTGAAGAAGATCCCAAAAAGGAATCATCTGAAACTTCTCAGAAGAATGTATGGTCTAAAAAAGGTTCCCAGAAATGGAGGGTTACTTCCCGGGAGGATGCAGATAGTGATTCTAAAGCCCGGGAAATCCGTTCAAGAGAGGTTAACTATCACCCACCCCTGGATGATTACCTTCAAAAGGCAGATGAATCTGAACTATTATACAGGGATATTACCACTTTGAATTCTTTTGAACCGGAACTTTTCCAGTTGTGTCAGAAGATGGGTAAAAAGATCGCCATGGTGCGGAGCAGACGTCAACGTCAGGCTAATATCATGCGGCCGGATGTTCGACGTACTATTCGTAAAAATCTTCAGTATGGTGGGGCACTTATTGATTTGGTGAAGAGTAAGCCTCAGATAAAAAAGAACCATCATTTCTTTTTGAATGATGTGAGTGGTTCCTGTGACTGGATCAGTAACTGGTTTTTCTGTCTGGTTTATGCTGCGCAAAATTCTTTTAAGAGGGTTCGCGTTTTTGATTTTGATAATAAAGCTGTGGAAACCACAAGTGCCCTTGAAGAAACGAATATGATGGATGCTTTTATCACAGTACGTGACATCCGACAAAAAAATCTTATGATACATGGTATCAGTAACATGCAACAGGCCTACCAATCCTTCCTGGATACTGTTCAACTTAATCGTAGGTCCACCCTGATGATACTCACTGACTGCCGGGACTGGGCGGGTCCCAAGAATAAGGGAATCCCTGAAAGTGCTGAACTGATAGAAAAAATGACCAGGAAGTGTCGTAAGGTTATGATTTTCAACCCGGAAGAGAAGAAAAAATGGGATGTAGTGGATAGCTGTGTTTCATACTATAAAGAGGCAGGGGCAGAGATTCATGAGGTTAGGAACCTTAATCAACTGGCTCTTCTGGTAAGAGATATTTAACCTGGTAAAAGATATTAACTTTTTAAGGAATACTAGCCT
>JAHKLQ010000162.1 GCA_020854975.1 Methanobacterium sp. | reverse complement strand
GTGGACACCGGTCCAGGGGGAGTTTCCTTCAAACCCCTCCGTGTTAACACCTATGCTGCTGACCATCTTTTCAACCATGCAGATATCCGGCTTTTCATGAGTGCCACCATACTGGACCAGGACTTGTTCTGCCAGTGGTTGGGAATAGATCCTGATGAAACCTATCACCTGGAAATAAAAAGTGTTTTTCCCCCTTCATCCCGTCCCGTGCACCTGAAACTGGTGGGGAACATGTCACACCGCTTGATAAAACGTACTGCTCCTAAAACTATTCCTATCCTGGAGAAAATCATTGAACACCATAAATATGAAAAGGGACTTATTCACACCCATAATTACAAGTGCCAACAGTACATTATGAAACACCTTAAAAATCCCCGTTTAATGGGTCATAATCCTAAAAATCGGGAGCATGTTCTGGGAAGGTTTGAGGTAAGTAAAGATCCTAAGATCCTGGTCAGCCCCTCCATGAGTGAAGGGGTGGATTTACCCTATGAAAAGTGCCAGTTCCAGGTTATCTACAAGATCCCATTCCCTTATTTGGGAGACCCACAGATTAATCAGAGAAAACAACAGGACCCGCCGTGGTATGCTTATAAGACCATAATGACCCTTTTACAGGCTTATGGTCGTGGTATGCGGGCTGAAGATGATTACTGTGAGACTTATATCTTGGATGGTAACTTCCGTATGTTACTGCGTAACCCACTCTATCGTAACCTGGTGCCCAGCTTCTTCAAGGAAGCCATTCAAAGAGAATGACATCCCGGTGATGATAAAAGGTGGGATAGTTTTAATATAGAGTTTAAATAAACCATGAAGCATCATATTAATAATCGTTATTAGTTCCCAGGCTAATCCAAGTAATGAGAGGTATATGGAATGTCCGAACTTTCCAAGGTGGACATATATAGACAGATCGATGTTCTAAGGCAGAGCTTGCTGGACCTTACTATGCGTAACCAGCTCTTGAACTTCCGAGCCCGTGCCATGACCGTGGAAGTCAAGGAAGGAGACTTAGCTGAGATATACGACCGACTGGTCATTAAACAAAGCAAAAGAAAACTATTACAGTTCATTCCCCGACAGGAAATAGAACCATCCACCCTTACTGAAGAAGTAGACACTGATTTAGAAAAGGAAGTTAACAATACCTCCCAGCTATCAGATTCTGATGAACTCCCCTCAACTGATAGGGAAATGGGTTTTAGTGTTGATAAGGGAACCCGGAAGATTGATAAAAACATAACTCCGACAGATGCTTCTGAACTTGTGGAGGATAACCTAGAAGCAGGTTTGTCTGAAGACTTATCAATTGATAGTACCCAGGAAGATAGTTTTACTGATTCTGATAATATTTCTGAAACTTTAACTATTTCTGATACTTTAACTGACTCAGAAGAAGGTGTTGATGGTGAGGAGCCATCCATACTCTGGGATTCTCCTGCATTAGACCAGGAAACTCTGGAAAAAAATAAAGAGATCTTTTTATCAACTGATTTAACTCCCTCTGAACTTCAGCGCCGATTATTTTATATTAACCAGCGGGCCCGGTCCATGATGGAGGAACAGGGTTATAACATTCTTTACCTGGCCATGGGATTTTTAAGGTGGAAGGAAAATAATGGAACCCCTGGATACCGGGAAGCACCCCTCATCCTCATCCCTGTGGAACTGGAACGTAAACGGGTGAAAGGTTCCTTTAAACTCCACTGGACTGGTGAAGATATCATAGCCAACATATCATTACAGGCCAAATTACTGGATTATGGAGTGGAATTACCTGATTTTGAAATGCCCCGCACCCAGGAAGGAATAGATGAATATTTAGACCAGGTAAGAGAATCTGTTTCCCATGAAAATGGCTGGGAGGTTCTGGAAAAAACTTATCTGGGCTTTTTCAGTTTCACCAAATTCGTGATGTACAAGGACTTGGATCCGGAAAGTTGGCCCGAAGACATGCCCCTGGAAGAAAACCCCCTCATAAAAGCTATATTCGACCCTGCGGAAGAAGAGTTAGCCCAAGGTTTCCAGGAAGACCAGGTTGACGTGAAACTCTCATCCGAAGATGTTTACCATGTTTTAGATGCAGATTCATCCCAAATCGCAGTGATAGAAGATGTGAAAGGTGGTCGTGACCTGGTGGTGGAAGGACCCCCAGGAACTGGTAAATCTCAGACCATAGTTAACCTGATAGCTGAATTACTGGCACGTGGTAACACTGTTCTTTTTGTAAGTGAAAAAATGGCTGCTTTGGAAGTGGTTAAAGGCCGTTTGGATAGTGTAGGGTTGGGAGAGTTCTGTCTGGAACTGCACAGTAAAAAATCCAATAAAAAAGACGTTCTGGAGAATCTGGAAAGCGTCCTTCGCAACCCCAAACCCATGGAACTGGCACTGGAAGATGACCTGAGCACCATAGAAGAGTTGAAGAATGATCTGGATGAGTATGTCACCATACTGCACTCCCCCTATGGAGCCATTGGATGGACCCCTTATCAATTGTTTGGACTTAAAGAAAAATCATTACATCACTTTGAAAAATCTGAGGAAAAAATGCCACGTTTCACTCTGAATGAGAGTGGAAGTTGCACTTTAAGAGAGTGGCAGCGTACAGTAAATAAATTCAAAGAACTGGGCGAATTATACAAACTGGTTAAACCTGTCTCCAATAATCCCTGGAATGCAACCCAACCCGACCCCATACTCCCTGCCGAGGAAGAGGAAATTGAAACCCTCTTAGATAAAACCATGGAAACATTGCATGAACTTGATCTTAAGGCCCAGGATCTTTCTGAAATCTCAGGAGTCACTATCCCCGTGACCCTGCAGGAAACTGAAAACCTGATAGCAGCCGTGGAAATAATCTCCTCTTTTCCCTCCCTGGAAAGGGACCTTATCCTAAACACCCAATGGGATTATGATAAACTCCAGGTTTATAACTTGATAAAAAGTCTTGAAGAATATAAATCCAAAGCCAAAGGCCTTAAAAGATTTAAAAAAGGAGTTTTAAATGAAGATATTCTTTCCCTGCTGATGGCTTTCCAGGAACAGAAACCTAAACTGCTCAAATTTTTAAGTGGAGACTTTAAAAAGGCCAAAAAGAGAATAAGTCGCCTTTACATTGGTAAAACACCTGAAGATGAGGATATAATACTTCAGGATCTGGAAGAACTTATTAAGTGTCAGAAGCTCCGGTTAAAAATTAAAGAACAGGACGAACTGGCCAGATCCCTATTTGGCTCTCACTGGAAATCTGAGGAAAGTGAAGCTGAAAACCTGAAAAACATATCCGAATGGATCCTCAAATTCCGGAAAGCTCTGGAAGAAGGTCGGATAACTGAGAAAATCCTCATCATCCTGGATTCTGCAGAACAGCATGAGCTTAAAAAGACCATCCAGGAGATGCACCAGGATTATGATCACATCCTGCAGAACATTAACCAGTTGGACAGCTTCCTGCACTTTGACCAGGACTCAGTTTTAGGGGAAAGCATAACACAAAGCCCCCTTGACTATTTATTGCCCCAACTATCCCTCTTGAAAGTGGGACTCTCTGGGTTACAGAATTGGTCCCGTTTCAGCTCCTCCCGGGCAGAATGTCTGCAAACAATAGGTTTCGACCTGGTGGAACTGGTGGATAAGGATGAAATAGAGGCAGAAGACATTATCCCCTGTTTGGAAGGTAACTTTGCCGATTCCATGTTACGCAGTCTCTTCATCCAGGAACCTGCACTCTCCCGTTTCGTGGGTGATGTACATGAGAAGAAGATCAATGAATTCCGGGAACTGGACAGTAAAATAATAAAACTCAACCGCTTCCGCATAGCAGAAGAACTATACCAGAACCGACCCTCACTTTCCAGCACTGCCTCCCCCCGCTCAGAACTGGGAGTTTTAAAAAGTGAATTTTCCCGTAAACGCGGACACATGCCTATCAGAAAACTTTTATCCATCTGTGGAGGCATAATACAGAATATTAAACCCTGTTTCATGATGAGCCCCCTCTCCATTGCCCAGTACCTGGATCCGTATAGTGTTAAGAACTTACGCTTTGATTATGTTATCTTCGATGAAGCCAGCCAGGTGAAACCAGAAGACGCCCTGGGCGCACTTTTAAGAGCTAAATATGCAGTTATTATGGGTGATACACGACAATTACCCCCAACCACATTTTTCGATATTATGATGGATGTGGAAAGTGATGATTATGACCTGGCTGTACTGGCCGATATGGAAAGCATTCTCCACCTCTGCAAACGTAGCTTCCCCTCGAAAATGCTCCGCTGGCATTACCGTAGCCGACACGAATCCCTTATCGCGGTTAGTAACCAGGAATTTTATGATAACCACCTTTTGATCTACCCTTCACCCAGCCAGGACTCTGAAGAGTTGGGACTTAAACTGGTCCACCTCCCTGAAACTGTTTATGACCGAGGAAAAACTGCTACCAATCGTGCAGAGGCCAAGGAAGTTGTTAAAACTGTCTTTGAACATTACGAGAAGTATGGTGATACTAAAAGTCTGGGTGTGGGCACCTTCAATGTACGTCAGCAGCAGGCCATCCTGGAAGAACTGGAACTACAACTTAAACTCAACCCCAGAATGGAGAAATACTTCAACCACCATCATGAAGAGCACTTCTTTGTGAAAAACCTGGAAACCATCCAGGGAGATGAAAGGGATGTGATACTGGTTAGTGTGGGTTACGGATTCGATGCAGATGGACGCTTGAGCCATAACTTCGGACCAGTAAACCAGGATGGAGGAGAGCGAAGGTTAAACGTTCTTTTAACACGTGCCCGTGAAAAATGTGTTATATTCTCCAACTTCCGGGGTCAGGACTTGCAATTAAACAGCAGCGCACCATTCGGTCTTCGAGCATTTAAAGAATTCCTGGAATACGCTGAAAAGAAAACCCTTTCCCAGCCTGAAGAGATGGGAAGAACAGCTGACACTGCCTTCGAAGACTCTCTCTATGAATTTTTAACTGCCCATGGATACCAGATCCACCGAAGAGTGGGTTGTGCTGGTTTCAGGGTGGATTTAGCAGTTGTGGATCCTGAATATCCTGGACGTTACCTTCTGGGAATTGCCTGTGACGGTACCATGTACCAGACCAGCCGGGTGGCCCGGGACCGGGATCGGCTCCGTCAACAGATCCTGAAAGGTCTCGGATGGCGTTTCTATCGTGTTTGGTCTACTGACTGGTACCGAAACCGTGTTGAAGTCCAGAAACGTCTCTTGCAGATAATAGAAGAGCTTATGGGTGAAGACCGTGGTGAGGAAGAGATAATTCCCCCAGTTGTGGAAGAAATTGAACCTATTCATGAACTGGAAGTGGAGATCCTGGAAGCTGAAGAGGAAACCATTCCCCCAGAAGAGGAAAAAGAAGAAGAAGTGCAGGATGAAATACCCGAATACCAGGTATGTGAAGATCCGGGAGTAACAGTTACTGGTGATATGCACAGCCAGCCAGTGGGAGATGTTGCCCGGGCAGTTATGAAGGTGGTGGAAGTAGAAGGACCCATCCATTATGATGAGGTTGTGCGGAGGGTGCGCACCTACTGGGGACTCAGCCGTGCTGGAAGGCGGGTGCAGAGTGTGATGAAAGAAGCCGTTCATTTAGGGGTGTTGGATGGGCAGATAATCCAGAAAGGAGACTTTTTATACTACAAAGACGCTCCAGTTGTGGTACGCCGGCGTACAGGTAAACCACCTGCCAAAATGGATCTTATCAGTGAAGAAGAAATAAAAGCAGCAGTTAAAATTGTCCTGGAATCCCAGTACGCCACCCAAATAGATGAATTGGTACGTGAAGTTTCACGACTCTTCGGAGCTAAGGTGACCCGGGGCCCAGCCATAAAACGTTCAAAAGGCGTTATCAATGACTTAATCCAGGCGAATGAAATTGAAGAACGCCCTGATGGGATGATTGACCTGATAAGAGATTGAAAGAGACCAGATGGAATATCAGGCATGATAAAAGATTTAATAATTAAAGAAGGAATTATTCTAAAATAAGATACATAATTTATGATCTTATTCTTGAGTTAAAGGCAGGTTACTTTTTTCCCACATCCTCATGCCACCCAGAACATTATAAACCTCCAAATATCCTGCATATCCCATGGTTTTAAGGAGTTTAGAACTTCTAACACCAGATCCGCAACAAATAAGATATTTTTTATCTTTATCTCCTTTTTCGATCTGTTCCTGGAAATCATCAGCATAGAAATCCAGATTCAATGCACCCTCAATATGTCCTGTGGAGAATTCTTTGGAGGTCCTAATATCCAGTATGATAAAATCAGGATTGTCAAGATTTTCTTCCAGCAATTTATGTGCAACTTCAGGACTTAAATTTCTAATAACTTGATTTATCTCATTTTCATCAGATTCTGACATTTTTATTTCCTCACAGTAACTTGTTCCATTCTGTTAATTTAAATCAATATAAAAATTTCTAATCAATGGGCATTTTATTCTCTATCGCAGACTTGACAACAGTGTTGATCCGTTTTATTCTGGTTTTGTTCCTTTTAGCTGTGGCAATCCAGTATAATAATTGTTTTTTATTAGAATCATTGAAGGTTTCAAAGTTTTCTCTGGCAACTTTATTCTTGTTCAATGCTTTTTTTAAATCTTCTGGAACCACCATGTCTTCAATATCATCCAGAAAAGTCCATGATCCGTCTTTTTTTGCAGTTTCGACTTTTTTTAATCCTGCAGGTTCCATTAAACCCTGTTCAATGAGTTGTTCCACTCTCTTTTTATTTGACTTTGACCAGTTGCTACCTGGTTTTCGAGGTGTAAATACCTGCATGTAACGTTCTTCATCCAGGGCGTTGACTTTACTGTCGATCCATCCGAAACTGAGAGCTTCCTGCACTGCATCTTCATAAGAAACCGAAGTTTTTTTTGAGTTTTTCTTATGATAAATTAACCATACCCCTGGAGAAGTTTCATGATTTTCACTAAGCCAACTGTGCCATTCCTCCCTGTCTCGGGCATAATATAGTTCCAGCTGATCCAGTGATGATTTACCTCTACTCATGATTAGTTAATTTATTAGTAAATGGGAGGTGATAGTATTTATGAAATTTTATGAAATATTGTATAATTTCTTCAAATAAAGGTTATATAAATTAATTATACACAATCTAAGGAGACCATTATAATGGAACAAAAAGCAAAACCTAACCGATTCACAGAAGCTATTGGTGAAGAGGTTGATTCAGCGTTCAAAAAACTGGCATCAGAGATACTAAAAGATGGTGCTCTCACACTTAAAGAAAAAAGTCTCATTGCAGTGGCCTGTGCCATTGCAGTCAGATGTGACCCTTGCACCAGGGTACATCAAAAACAGGCCCTTAAACTTGGAGCAAGTCAGGAAGAAATCTTAGAAGCTGCTGCAGTGGCTGGTTTGGTGCGTATGGGTTCTGGATTCAACACTGCCTATGCCCTTTTAGAGGAGGATATGACCAGAACAAGGGTGCAGTATAAAAAAAATCCTGATGAAAAGAAGGAGGAAGATAAACCTGCTGAAAACAGAGTACCACAGAGGGAACCTGACGGATACATAACCAATCTTTTAGGGAAAAATTCTGTAGATAAAATTGAATCCCTGAAAAATTCCAGAAAATAGCCGATCCCGTGGGGGGGCCAGTTGAGGAAAAACATCCCCCTAAAACATACAGATAAAACATTAAAATAAATGTATGATAATTATAAACGGACCTGGGGGGATTTGAACCCCCGACCTTGGGATCCGAAGTCCCACGTCATATTCCAGGCTAGACTACAGGCCCATGACTTTAAAAAAAAGTTTGACTTTGAAAAACGAACTAAGGTTGGTATCACTTTCTTTGGATACCACTGCATATAAACTTTATCGCTTTATGAGATTCCTCACATCAACCATGGAAAACCTTTTTACATAGGTCTTATATCAAATATTCCAATTTTAAATATTATATTTTGAATTATGGTTTGAATAATTGATTAAAATAAGAATTTTACTATTTTCATAGTTGATAGACTTCATTAATATAATTTGTATTTAGATAATGAAAAAATAAAGAATTGTTGATCTGACTATCATCATGTATTGTTGAAATGTTTGATACATGGAAAGTTGGAAGTGGCTTAAAAAAGAATATTAACCCTTCTAAAATTCTAGTTCAAATGTTTTGAAGTTATTTTACTTTCCCAGAGGATCATGATAAAAACATCAATTACTGTCGTTTCATAGAAGCCTCATAAGGTTTTCCCTCAAGAAAACTTCCAATAAACAGAAGTCCATTGTCTTTCTCCTTTTCTTCTGAAAGTTTCTGCACCATATCTGCCACAGTTC
>JAHKLQ010000215.1 GCA_020854975.1 Methanobacterium sp. | reverse complement strand
ATTGTCCATATAAGCCACGGTTAAAAAACCTGAAACTTTCTCAGGGTCCATGCCTAGGTTCTTTGCAGTTTCCTTCATAAAAATAGGAACATCTCCATCTTCCAGTGCATCGATTTCTTCCTGATTTAACTGATGATTGAAAATAGCTTCCAAATCTTCTCGATAACCTCCATTAACCCATGAAATAGTCAATGAATTCCTATTTTCTGGCAATTTTGCAATAATTGTATTAAAAGAGCGATAAATCATTTCACCAGTATTGGTTTGGTGGATTAGTTTCAGGGGATTACTATAACCCTTTTTCTTTAACTGTTTTGCTTTCAAATCAATTCACCATGTATGTAACTATGATAAGTGTACTAATAAAAATTATTTAATAATAAAAATTAATTCCAATAATAAAAATTCTAAAGGATATTTATTCATTTTAAATTCTTATTCATCCATATTATTCCAAGTTTATTTATTTTGAATTTTTCAAGTTTAATGTATGATACAAACATTCTCTACGTAATTTCAGTAGCTCTTTTTTATTATTCTGCAGGTCCTCCACTTCATGTAAAATATCATCCAGCTTTCCCTGGATGCAATCTACTGTATCATCTTCATGGATCCACAGACAATCTGTGCAGTCCCAGACTGATTTTCCTTTAATCCATTTACCTCCAGTAATGGAATCTCCACAGGGATAAAAGGGACAGTAACAGAACGTGCAGTTTTGAGGATGTTGATGACAGGGATAGTCAGGGCAGTCGAAATTAGGACCTTCTACACCTTCACCATCCAAATATTTTTCATAGAACTTTCTAGTGAGAGGGTGGATCACAGGAGGTATTATGTAACCTCTGGCAGTTACAAGGGAACCATCCTGAACATAGGTGAACTTGTTTCCTACTACCAGGAGGGTAGATCTGCCAATATCATCCCATTGAATATCCTCCAGAGTAGTTACAGTTAATTCAAATGTTATATTTTTTTTTGAATTTAAAGATACTTCAGATACTGTGGAAAGTTCAACCATTCCCACTGGTGTGGAAGCTGTTTTAAAACGCTTTAAAATCTTATAAACTTCTTCATGGAGGGGGTTGTTTTTTCCGGGTAGTTTTTCGAGTATGAGGATGAGTTCAGCTTCAACAGTTTTCTTTAACTTGAGTTCAATCTCACATAAAGGTACAGTATCATCATTTAAGCTGATGACTGCAAAGTCATGAAGTGGTGCACCTAAAATGGCAGATGCATAGCTGGTTGCGGTTATACCCGGAACCACTTTCACATCTACCTTAGGATATTTGTCCATGGATTGATAGAGGATGTTAACAATACCATCTGCTCCAGGATCTTCAGAGGATACTAAAACCACCTTTTTTCCTTCCAGAGATTCAAGAATACTAAGATTAACCATTTCTTCTTTCTTTATATCACTGCCAATGGTTTTTTTATCCATTATCAGATCTTCAATTTGTTTGAGATGTAGCGGATGACCAATAATCAAATCTGCCTTTTTCAGGATATTTGCTGCCTGAAAAGTCAGATGTTCTCTGGAAAATCCTATGCCCACAACGTATATCATGGTTTTAACCTTAGCTAGACAGTGTGGCTTCTTCTTTTCCTGATTCTTTCACTGTTGGATTGATAAATCGGTCTTTAGCTCTGCGGAATATCCTTTCAAATAGACCGAAGAACAGGAATAGGAGTACGGCATTAGTAACTGCATGGATAAGGTCAAAGGGAAAGCTTGCAGCATAAACTCCAATCACACTGGTTAGAGTGATACTGCTCAAGAATGGTAACATGGAAAGGTTAGTTATCCATCCATAGAAGAATCCCCAGCCAAAACCAAATCCTCCTCGTAAATACTTGTTTTTTTCAAGTCTGCTACTTAATATCCCTGCAGTTAATCCCATCAGCCCCCATGCAATCATCTGAAGCACAGTCCAGTAACCTAACCCCAGAAACAGACCCATTACTAAAGGAGTTAGAACTCCGGTTATAAATCCTGTTTCTCTTCCAAAAACTATTCCTGTGGTGATTATTATGAAAGATGCCACTGTAAGTCCGGGTATGGCGGCGGTGGGAAGATCTCCCATAACTGCTATTGCAACCAGAATGGCAATCAACACTAAATGTTCTACACTTGGTTTTGATTTTTCGAATATTCTAAAAAAAGCTAAAATAATCCCAATAATCAATATAAAGAACAGTATCCAGCTACCTAGTGTCATGTAGTCCATTACTTTTCACTCCAAATAAACTTGATTAATTTTAAAGTAAACTTGAATTAACCTGTTATATAAATGTAGTGTTTTAGCAATATTGTTAAGTGTTTTTTAGTTTGTATTATTCCTCTATTAATCAGATGATTCTACATGATCTGCAGTTTCACTCCATAAAACTCAAAATTAACGCTTTTTATCAAGTGTTTGGTGGGGTGTTGTTCAATCGAAATCTTTATATAGGATAAAAAAGTTAGGTATACCTAAGAAATTTAGGTTAACCTAAAACTCACCTGGTTATCAGGTATGTAAAAAAATTAGGGAGGTACTAATAACAATGATTAAAACGTTAAATAATCTTAAACAAGGCGAAACTGGAATAATAGTAGCTTTTAAAGGTAAAGGAAATGTTAGAAAGCATTTAATGGAAATGGGTCTTGTTCGAGGGTCTGATATTAAAGTAGAAAGAGTAGCACCCCTGGGAGATCCTATTGAAATTAAAATCAAAGGGTATTCCCTTTCACTTAGAAAGGAAGATGCAAAAAAAGTTGAGATTGAGATAAAATGATGAGCTTAGCAATGGCCACAGAAAATGAGAATTTGAAGATCGTCCAGGTCTGGCATGGAGGTAAATTCCAAAAAAGACTCCAAGAAATGGGAATTTACAAAGATTCCCAGATCAAGGTTATAAAAAATGATATCCCCGGACCGTTAATTGTGGATGTTAAGGGTTCACGACTGATTATTGGACGAGGACAGGCACAGAAAATAATGGTTGAAGGAGAATGACTATGGATAAAATAAAAATTGCACTGGCAGGAAACCCTAACGTGGGAAAAAGTACTCTGTTCAACCGCTGGACAGGCATGCGGCAGCATGTTGGTAATTGGCCGGGTAAAACTGTTGAAAAGAAAGAAGGAAGCTTCAAATACGACCAATATGGGATGGAAGTGATTGATCTTCCAGGAAACTACAGTTTAACTGCCTACTCTGTGGAAGAGGTGGTTTCCCGGGATTACATTGTGGGTGAAAAACCAGATGTAATAGTTAATATTATTGATGCTGCTAACCTTGAGAGAAATCTTTATTTAACTGTTCAAATGATGGAATTAGGTGCAAATCTGGTTCTGGCACTTAACATGAATAAATTTGCCCGGGAAAAAGGGCTGAAAATTAATAAAAAACAACTTTCAGAACTTTTAGGGGTGCCGGTAATAGAAATTGAAGCCGTGGATGATACTGGAAGTGAAAAACTTCTACAAACAATAGTTAAAGTTTCCAAATCACCTAATGTTGTCCTGGACAGATTAGAATACGGGAATGAAGTATCAGAACATACAAAACAGCTTGAAAAAATCATTGACCAAGATATACCTCAACTGGATGCGCCTTCAAGTTGGATAGCTCTTAAATTAATGGAAGAAGATCCAGAAATTATTAAAAAAATTGAAGAAACTGGAAAAGGACAGAGAGTCTTAAAGGAAATAAAAAAGATCCAGAGACATTTCAATGATGTTTTTGGTGATGATGCTGATGCTGCCATTACCGATGCCAGGTATGGTTTCATAGCAGGACTGGTTTCAGAATCAGTTAAAAAACCTAAAATTGATAAAGTCACCAGATCTGATCTCATTGACAGAGTTGTGACTCATAAATATTTGGGAATACCCATATTCCTTCTTATAATGTGGTTAACTTTCCAGATAACCTTCACATTGGGTGACCCATTGGGAGGTTACGTTGAAGAAGCTTTCGCCTGGCTGGGAGAAACAATAGCTGCCAGTATGGGTGAAGGATTCCTAACGTCATTCATTGTTGATGGAATAATAGGTGGTGTGGGTGGTGTACTGGTATTCGTACCCCTGATCTTCATATTATTCTTGATACTCAGTATCTTAGAAGACAGTGGGTACCTGGCTAGAGCCGCGTTTGTAATGGATCGTTTCATGCACAAACTGGTTGGTTTGCATGGAAAATCATTCATACCAATGATATTGGGTTTTGGATGTGCAGTACCTGGTATAATGGCCACCAGAACACTGGAAAATGAGAGGGATCGATTATTAACTATGTTAATTGTTCCTTTCATGTCATGCAGTGCCCGGCTGCCTGTTTATGCCTTGATTGTGGCTGCATTCTTCTCAGCATACCAGGGATGGGTTATATTCTCCCTGTACCTTCTGGGAATAGTAGTGGCTATTATAGTGGCGGCAATATTCAAAAAAACCATATTCAAAGGAATGTCAGCACCATTTGTTATGGAACTACCTCCCTACAGACTACCCACAGCTAAAGGTGCCCTAATTCACATGTGGGAGCGAGGAGCGCTCTTCCTGAAAAAGGCAGGTACCATTATTTTAGCACTTTCAGTGGTTATATGGGCTTTAAGTAGCTTGCCAGTGGGAGTGGAATATGGTTCACAGGAAAGTGTAACTGGACAGATAGGAACTGTGTTATCTCCCATTTTCGCACCACTTGGATTTGGTGAATGGCAAGCCACAGTGGCCATTATCTATGGATTTTTGGCCAAGGAGGTGGTGGTAAGTACATTTGGTACCCTGTATGGTATTGATGGAGATGGTGGTGGAGAAGAAGCATCTGATGAGGAAGTTTCTGCCAATGAAACAGCATCCGTTGAACAGGTATCAAATGAAGCTTCTGGTGAACAAGTATCAGGTGAAACAGCTGTTGAAGAAGCATCTGCTGAAGAAGAGGAAACAGCACTTGAAGAAGATCCTGGTTACATTGCAGTGATGCAGGAATTATTCACTCCATTATCTGCCTATGCCTACATGGTGTTTGTGCTTCTTTACATACCATGTCTGGCTACCTTAGCTGCCATAAGAAGAGAGACCAACTCCTGGAAATGGCCAGCATTTGCTGCAGTATACACCTTTGTGGTGGCTTATGTGGTTTCCTTTGTGGTTTATCAGGGAGGTTTAATCATGGGATTTGCCTAAACTGCACATAGCAGCATAAACAACACCAGAAAAGAACAATAACAATTAATGGACGGGTTTACATGGTAAACATGAATGTTATAAAGTTAGAGGGGGTGATTTAATGAGCTGTAGATCTGGCATAAGTGGTAAAAAGTGTTTGAAGATGGATGATTTTGATCATCCTTCTTTAAGAGATGCTGATGAGAAAAAAGTAATCAAAGACCTCATAGCTTCTCATTTGAAGTTCAGGTAATCATAATTTAGGGGTGTCTATCACCAAATCATTATATCATCCTCAAATGTAAAATCTCAGGTGCCCCTACTTTATATTACTTTTATTTCATAATATGAAAAAAATCATTTCTTTTAGATTTTCATGAGCTCATTTTAAACTAGACTTATAAGTTCTTAAAAAACGAATTAAATGTGAAAAATTAACAGAATCATAGAATAAAATGTTAAAACTAGACAGTTTGTATAGAAAAGTATTATTTAGCTTTAGGAGGTGACATATTATGAAATGTAAAATTTGTGGTTATGTTTTTGACGAAAATAAAAGATCCGATGCTTGTCAGGGATGCCCTGTTTGTAATTGTAATATGATCAGATGCCCTAACTGTGGATTTGAACAGCTACCTGAATCAAAAACAGAATCAAAATTATGTAAATTTATAGCTTCATTTTTTAAACCTTCAAACAATAAATAGTAGGAATTATTTTGGTGCCAAACAGATCCTAACCAGCTAAGGAAATCTATGAAGAAAAAAATAAACTTTCCAACCATATATTCCAATAAGTCTTATATATAAAACTCTTAATTAATTGTTTGAAGAATTAAACTTCATAATTTAATTGGTCCTTTAGATCTGTTTTTATAGATAATATAAATTTAATAAGGGTTTTATTATAAGATTTGAATTTTGTAAACTATGTAGGCGTTAAATTATAGATGATCATCTATTTTTAACATGTATCCTCTAAATAGCAAACTTTATATGCTATGAAAGATTTAGGTATACCTAACACTAGTTTAGGTGTACCTAAATTATGTGTTGGTTAGTGAAATATTTGAAACAAGAAATCAGTAAATCTGTTGAGAATATTTCAATTTCCTGTAAGTAGAGAATATGGTTTATTGTCATCTGCCAATGAACATCTAAATTTAAAACCGTGTTCTCTAAACATCACAGGCCCTTATGTGGCTTTAAGTTCATAGCTCAAATGTATCACCTAGTTACTTAAAGCCACATTTCCTCCAATTTATTTAGAAACCATATATATACCTTTAACTGGTTAATGTTGGAGTGATGGATTTGTTTCTGTCTTTCCATCATTTCCAGTTAGAAATTCTATTATTCTAGTCATCATTTACTAATCATTTTAACATAATAAATTTAACATTAACTGTTTTGTTCTCATTTATTTTTGTATTGACATAATGTTTGAATTATCTAAGTTTTTTGGACCAACACCTTAAACTTAAAACTTTTTATAGTTTAAAATCAAAGGAATATCATAAATGATTAGGTGAACCTAATTGAGTGATGATAAAGAGAAAGTGAGTGCAAATATTGAAGATTATCTTAAAACCATTTATCAACTCAGTGAAAACGAT
>JAHKLQ010000229.1 GCA_020854975.1 Methanobacterium sp. | reverse complement strand
TCTAAAAGCTTACAAAACAATTTTAAATCTGGCTCACTTTAATTATAATTAAACCGATCATATATTGAACTTGAGCCCACAAGGCTGGTGAAAAAAAATGAATAATACTATGAAGGTACTTATCGCTGATCAGATAAACCAGAAAGGAATCGAAGAACTAGAAGAGGTTGCAGAAGTAGTTGCGCGAACAGATATCACTCCAGAAGAACTGGTAGAAGATATAAAAGAATTTGATGCTATTGTAGTGCGAAGCAGGACCAAGGTAACCAGAGAAGTTATTGAAGCTGCACCTTCCCTTAAAATTATTGCCAGAGCAGGTGTGGGTGTGGATAATGTGGATGTGGAAGCAGCCACAGAAAAAGGAGTTATGGTGGTTAACGCCCCAGAATCAACCTCCATCACCGTGGCTGAACACGCCATGGGCCTGATTCTATCTCTATCCCGTAAAATATCCATTGCAGATAGTTCAGTTAAGGCAGGTAAATGGGAGAAAAGCCGCTTTATGGGTATGGAACTCAATGGTAAAATCATGGGTATAGTGGGAATGGGTCGTATAGGTAGTCAGGTGGTTATACGGGCCAAAGCCTTTGGCATGGACATCATGGTCTACGACCCTTACATCACTCCAGAAGCAGCAGCTGAACTGGGAGTGGAAGTAGTTGACCTGGAAACTCTCTTAAAAAATGCAGATGTAATAACCATTCACGTACCATTAACTCCAGAAACCAAACACCTAATTGCCAAGCCACAATTCGATATAATGAAAGAAAACGTGATCATCGTCAATTGTGCCAGGGGAGGAATCGTTAAAGAGGATGACTTATACGATGCACTTACCCAAAATGAGATAGGTGGAGCTGCTCTTGATGTGTTCGAAACCGAACCACCAAAGGATAGTCCCCTATGTGATCTGGATAATGTGGTTTTAACTCCTCACATAGCAGCTTCAACGTCTGAAGCTCAACGTGACGCGGCTATAATAGTGGCCAATGAAATTAAGAAAGTTTTCAAAGGAGAATCACCCAAAAATGTTATTAACATGCCAGTAATGGATCCAGAAACAGCCCAACTTATCAAACCATATTTCCCTCTAGCAGAAAAACTGGGCAAATTCCTCATGCAAACTGCCCAAGGAAATATCCACGAACTGGATATAACTTACTGTGGAGAACTGGCTGAAATTCAAAAACATGACATACTAACCAGAATGATACTTCAGGAAATATTAAACCCCATCCTCACTGAACCGGTAAACCTGGTAAACGCCCTAGGCGTGGCAAAGAATAGGGGAATAGTAATTACTGAAGGTAAAAGAAGTGATTCTAAGGGTTACAAGGACTTGATCAGTATAAAAATGAAGGCTGAAAATAACGAGGTTAGTGTAGAAGGAGTTATTGATAAAGAGCCCAAGATCGTGATGATCAACAACTACCATGTGGATGTGGAAACTGAAGGAACCATGGTAATAGTCTGTTACAAGGATATACCTGGTATAATCGGGTCTATTGGAACCAAACTAGGAGAATATGGGATAAATATTGCTAAAATGCAGGTGGGCAGGCAGAAACCTGGTGGAGAAGCAGTTATGGTTCTTAAAGTTGACCAGAATGTTTCGAGGGATGTGGAAGATGCCCTTAAATCACTGCCCCATGTGTATGACGCCGTGGCAGTGGATCTGTAATCCAACTTTCAGATAAATAAAAAGACGGTTCAAAAAAGGATAAGGATTCCCATCATAATAAGAACATAAAAATAATGAATCCTATCTTTTTAATATTTTTAAAATTATCCTATTTTTTCTGAAATCTAAGTTTTAAATCTCCTATTCTCTTTTTAAATTATCATCTGAGTTATAAAAGATTCATTCTCTTTAAACATGACAGTTAGCCACACTTCATAAAATAAAGCCCATATAATTAAAAGTTAATGAGTATATCTTAAACTATTTTAAAACTGGTTACTCTTCCAAAAGTATCATACCCAATCATACTCCCTTCAATATATGGTTCGGCGATAATAATATGGAATAAACCTTTTTTGGCAAAAAATTGCAGATCTGCAGCTGAAGGGGTGGCATTGGGGCCAGGATGACTGTGCACAGAACCAACAGTACCGGTGGTTATGGGAATCATGAGTGTATTTATCACTGCACCTTGGTTTGACCGGTCACCAGATGAGAATACCAGACCATCTATTCTCAAAACTCCGTTTTTAATTTTTCCCTCCAGCATAGCCACAAATTCAAGAGGATGGGATTGTCGGGCAATTTGAATTATTTCATCCACCACATCCCGTTCTATGAGGATCTCCTGGAAATTTTTATCTTTATTTCCCAGGATAGTTTCCATTACTTTGTCCATCCAGCTTTTTCTTTGATTCATAGGATCATATCATTATTATTTGAGTTATTATATGTTGTTAGGGGATATCAATAATCATGTTTTTGTTAGTATAAATAAAATTAAACTATTTTTCGGGACATGAATTGTTTTGGAATCTTATGCTTTTCATTGGTTTTTTCTGTAAGATAATTTATCTGATCATGACTATATGTGTATTATTTTAGATTTTAGGGGTCTTTTAATCATTACTATGATTGGGGGGGAGGTTGTTGGGTATGACTGTTTGAATTGTTATCAGAAATGATTGTATCCGGTTATTTTTTTAGTGTTTGTGATTATTGTCACAAAAAATCATATAAATATATAATTAAATGTGAATTATTAACTACTATGAATATTCAGCGTCTAGAACAATAATAGGGGTTATAAGCAGTAAGGGGGGTTGCAAGTATTCTTATTTTTCTAGATTTTGGAGGTTAAATAGTGAGTGAAGAAAAATATCAGGTTATTTTTGAATCAAATCCGGATTATATTGTTCTTTTGGGGTTAAATGGTGTAATTGAAGATGTTAATGATACAATGGTAAATGCGATTGGTTTAACTAAAGATAAACTTATTGGTAAGCATTTCACGGAGTTAAAAATCCTTAAAAACGAACTGAGTTTGCATAAACAAAAATTTTCAAGTTTTATCAGAGGAAATCATTCTGGACGTTATGAATTCAAGGCTATTAGTGCGAAAGGAAAGCAGTGGATTGAAATTAACATGTTTCCCATAACAAGGAATGAAGAATTTAAAAATGTAATCATGAGTTTTAAAGATATTACAAAGATGAAAAAATCTCAAATTACTGTGGAAACTACTTTAAGGGAGAAAGAGATTCTTCTCCGGGAACTTCACCATCGGGTCAAAAACAACATGCAGATCATAGCCAGTCTACTACACTTACAAAGCCAGTATGTTAAAGAAGAAGAAAGCAAGCTTATCCTTAGGGAAAGCCAGGGTAGAGTACATAGTATGGCAATGATCCATGAAAAAATTTACCAATCTCGCTTATCTGATGTTAACTTAAAGGAATACCTAGAAAACATGGTATCTGACATTTTTTATTTATATGGAATAAAGAAAGGTACCATAAACTTCGTAATAGATGTATTAGAAGTTCATATGAATATTGACACGGCCATACCTTGTGGGTTGATAATCAACGAATTAGTTACTAACAGTCTGAAATATGCCTTTCCGAATGGTAGGAAAGGGAATATCACAATTATATTTACTTCAAAATGTGATGAATTAATTTTAAAAGTCGCTGATGATGGTATTGGATTACCTGAAAATATTAAACCTGAAACTACTGAAACTTTAGGTTTAAAACTCGTTCAAAATCTTGTAAATCAGTTAGATGGTACTTTAAAATTGGTTCAAGATGAGGGAACGGAATTTATCATCACTTTCCATGAATTAAACTATGAAGATAGAATGAACTGATTTTGGATTACAGATCTTTTATTCAGAACAAAGGGAGGCAATAAAATAAAATTAAATAATTTTAAGATTGAAACTATAATATTATATTTTGAAATTATAATGTCATATGTATTTTTTTTATGGATCTATCTACATGCAATTATATCTTCTGGTTGAAATGTTTTTAGGAGTTTATGGTGTTTTCATTCTCCTTTAATAAAATTAGACAATTGAAATACTTGAAATTTAATTAAATAACTGCACCATAATAATTAACTAATAATATGATAACGTTGAACTATATTAGCTAAAATATAAAATCACAAAATAAAATATAATGGTTGGATATCTAAAACTGGATAGTTTTATGAACTTATTTCATCAGAACCCTATCTTTTCATGAAAAAACTTTTCATCAAATAAGGGTAGATTCCAGTCTACGAATACTTTTTTCCTCTCTGATGTAGTTTTTTCCTGGGTTAATGGGTTAAAACCCTCAATTTGAATTTTTTTCTTGTATATTCCCACACCTCT
>JAHKLQ010000182.1 GCA_020854975.1 Methanobacterium sp. | reverse complement strand
CTTTTCATGAAAAAACTTTTCATCAAATAAGGGTAGATTCCAGTCTACGAATACTTTTTTCCTCTCTGATGTAGTTTTTTCCTGGGTTAATGGGTTAAAACCCTCAATTTGAATTTTTTTCTTGTATATTCCCACACCTCTCCTCTGCCAGGCTGGCATCTGGGTTAAGTTAATACCTTTATCAAAGAGCAGATCATGTAACTGGCTACTTTTCTTTTTATGCAGAATTTCCATGGCTTCAGTCTTAGAATATTCTCTTCTAAGGGTCCAATAGGAGTATCCGTTAAGACAGTTCCTCCAGGCTTCCTGTTGCCTTTCCTGGAAGTAAGCAACAACTCCTTCCTTGGAAAGCGGGATCACCCTGGAATCAAATGAAATAGGAGTGATTCTGTCAAAAATTCCATGATATTTAGGATTTTTCATTAAATTACTGGTGAAGGCTCCGCTTAAAAAACTGGCCATAACTGAATCAATTTTTTCCACCCTACCTGCAAAGGGGATCTCTCCCAAAAGCAGGCTGATTTCATCGGAAAAAGAATACATTAATCTGGGACTGAATTCCTGGAAAAGCTGGTGTGCTGCTTTTGAAAGGATTTCGGCAAATTCCAGATCATATGGTTTTTCAAACTTCAGTTTACGGGATAATTGTGAGAAGTTCCTACCATCAAGCCTTACCACTATCTTTGATGTGCAGGGTACTTTTAAACTGGAAAATATTTCACATTCTTTCATGTAATCAGCATAAGATATTTTTTAAAATATAATTTCTTTAGAATTTTAACATTTTTTTAAAACAGTATAATTTTTAGAATCATTATTATAACTTATTTTATGGATTTGGTTTTATCTATATGTTACCTAAGAATTTATTGTATTAATTGGAAATTAATTGTAGAATTGTTGTATTAATCGAGGAAATTAACTATAA
Source organism: Methanobacterium sp. (assembly GCA_020854975.1). Classification (GTDB taxonomy): domain Archaea; phylum Methanobacteriota; class Methanobacteria; order Methanobacteriales; family Methanobacteriaceae; genus Methanobacterium; species Methanobacterium ferruginis. The sequence goes on along the minus strand of JAHKLQ010000182.1, from coordinate 4,137 downwards.
AATTATTGTATTAATATTGATAGTTGATTGTAAAATTAAATTAATAGAAAATAAGGTTTAAGAATACAAATTGGATTTTATGTTCTTTTGATTTTGATATGATAATTTATAAAATAGATTTTTAGATTTAGTTTCTTTTAATGGGTTAAGTTCCCACTAAAAGATTTTCGTTCAGACTGTTCAATAGTTTAATGGCTGAGTAAGCTGCTAAAACACTTGTTTTAGGGTTCATGGAACATCGGAGGTTACTGGTTGTGGTACGGAATTCTCCAAAGTCTCCCACCACTTCTAACTCGTGCATGTTCCTGTCTACCTGGGGGTCAGCAATGATTTTAACCTCAATTTCCTGACCTGCAGCTATACTAACTGTGGCAGCCACATTGATGTTCAAGGGGAACTTACGAACTGCTTCACTAGCTGTTCCCTGGTATAATATGGTCTCTTTTTCAGTGGTTATACCCAGTGAACGGGGTGGTTTACGAGTTACCAGGGTAATTCGCTGAATTTTACCTAGGGAGGCTGTTTTAATCCCATCTAATCCAACTATAGCACCTGAAGGGGCGTATATTCTGCAATTATTTTCTTTGGCCAGTTTTTTAAGTTTAGATCTGGTTTTCAGATCCATGAGCCCCCCCACACTCATAACGATCACATCTTTACCCTTTTTAAGAATGGTGGGGACCATTTCTTCTACTGCACGGGGTGAAGCGGCTTCAATTACCAGATCAACATGGTTTAACATGTCTTCCAGGTCTAGAACCACCCTGCCGTCCACTTGGGAGGCCAGGTTTTCGGCTCTTTCCATGTCCCGGTCATAAAAAAATTTTATTTCAACGCCAAGCTTACCTTCCATGGCAAAATTAGTGATAATGTTAGCTATGGCGCCACATCCTAATATACCAACTTTCATCTAGGTCTCAGCTCTGGCAGGCGCTGCAGGTTCTTTTATTTCTGGACTAATAAGTAGAATATCTCCCACTGCTTGCACTCTGTCGTAGGGTATTTCTACGGTTCCTTCTTCCCTAAGAGGTCTGATTTCATCACCTTCAGGTACTATGCGTATGCTTTTGGTTATAACATCTTTGATACCCACAGCTTTTTTATCGGGGTTCATGGCCACTGCTTTTAAGGTTGAAACCCTTCCTTTTTTGATGTTTAAGATCACGTCTTGGATGCGTCCCACATACTTTCCGCGGGTGGTGTACACATCTAAGTTGTACAGATTCGTTAATTCCACCATCTTTCCACCTCTCATTTTTTGGCACATGCCCTGGGTCTATCAAACTCATCCATATGCATCTCAGGGTGCACCGTTAACTAAATTAAATTAAAACCTTTCCTGTACTTAAATATTTCGAAAGAAGAGGTTTTTATCTTCATCAAAAATTAGGTTAATACCTTTAAATCCAGGAAGGTCTTTCAATAATATTATAAAATTATAAGTAAAATAGTAAAAGATTAGAGAAAAATCAATGGAGTGGGACCCAGGAATTAAAAATAAAATTAACATTAATATAGGTTCAGGACCATTCTAAGTTGGAAATATGGATAATAAGATATCCTTCCATAATATTTTAAAAAGATAATTTAGGTGTTTTAATGTGGGATACTAGTAAAGATTACAGGTTATTAGTGGCAGAAAAATCAGTGGAACTTTTCCTGAGAACTATTGAAGGGGCTAACTTCAAGGGTAAATGGAATAAAAAACAGGCTTTACAGGCAGCTAGGAAAATGACATCGGAAATTCAGACTCTCTATTATTCCTATCTTACACCGGGAGAAATGGCAGAAACTCCTCAAATAGCATTATTGGAGGATAATGGAAGAGAAATAACCGAAGCACTTGGAGGAGATGCATGGTACCGGAACTTCCTTGAATTGGCCAGTCGTGATGAAAAAGAGAAACTGGAAGAAGCTTTGGCTAAGATAAAATTCTTCCTTAACACCATTTCCGGGTTACGGGATCGTCTTAGTCTGGGTGAGATCAAGGATCCGGTAATGGGCATAGATATTAAAAAAGGAGAAATTTTAAGTGTTTCTAAACATCCTCATGCAGATCAGCTCCTAGTTTGCAATGTAAACCTGCAGGAACGGGCCATAACTGTAGTGACCAATGATCTTGAGGTTAAAGAAGGGAATCAGGTGGCGGTTGCCATGCTTCCTCCAGAAGTTTTCATGGGTATAACCAGTGAAGGAATGTTCCTAGGAGCAGGTGAAGGAATATTAAAAGATGTAAAAGGAGATTTAGGGAAAATTCCTCAGGGAATTCCGCTTGATGCCTTAAATGAAGCTAGAAATTTAGTAGAAACATTTTTGCAGTGATTATCTTATTTTTTCAAATTATTCCTTCAATTATCTTTTTTTAATCTGAGTGATCAGCCAATAACAACCAGCTTGCTACGGGTCATGTCTTCAACTGCGTATTTAACTCCTTCTTTACCAATACCACTCATTTTAAAACCTCCAAATGGCATATTATCAGTTCTAAATGTTGGTTGTTTGTTTATAAGCACAGAACCTGCTTCAATTTGTCGTACTGCTTTTTTGGCTTTTTCAATATTTTGAGTAAAGATACCTGCCTGCAAACCATAGGGGGTGCTGTTAGCCACTTTAATAGCTTCATCTAAATCTTTTACTCTTATTATAGGTGAAACCGGGCCAAAAGTCTCTTTTTGAACCAACTCCATTTCATTTTGAACATGGTCAATTACTGTGGCCTCATAAAATGCTCCTTTCCTACTACCTCCCCAAAGCAATTCCGCTCCATTATTAACAGCGTCATTAACAACACGTTCCACATGGATAGCTGCTTTTTCGTCTATTAATGGGCCCATTTCAGTTTCAGGATCCAGAGGATCGCCTACTTTTACCTTTTTGGTTTGGGATACCAGTTCTTCAGCAAACTGGTCTGCTATTTTTTCCTGGAGGATGATCCTTTTCACGGCAATACAGACCTGTCCTGCATTGAGATAAGATCCACTTACCGCTGCGGTGACTGCAGCATCCAGATCTGCATCATCCAGCACTATAAGGGGATCATTTCCTCCCAATTCAAGGGTTAACTTTTTCATTCCTGCTTTTCTGGCAATGGAAAGCCCGGTATTGACACTACCGGTGAAGGAGATCTTATCTACCATTTCACTGGTCACGATTTTGTCACCTAAAACATTTCCACTACCGGTGATAGTGTTGATGATTCCATCTGGCAGATGCCCATCCATGATCTCCACCATTTTAAGTGCTGCCAGAGGAGCTTGAGTTGATGGTTTTAAAACCACACTATTTTTAGCAGCCAGAGCAGGGGCTATTTTATGAATAGCCAGATTCACAGGGTAATTAAAAGGTGTTATGGCAGCTACCACTCCTAAAGGGATCTTTATTGTAAATCCAAAGACTTTTTTACCAGCTATGGCTGCATCCATAGGTATAGTTTCCCCATAAATTCTTTTTGATTCCTCTGCAGCCATAAGTAAAGTTTGCAGGGATCTTTCCATCTCTACCTTAGAATCTCTGATTGGTTTTCCTGTTTCCCGACATATAAGTCGGGATATTTCCGAAGATTTTTCCTTTAATTCCTGATGTATATCGTATAGTATACGGGAAAGTTTACGGGAAGACATATCCCTAATGGATTTTTTTGCTTTGTTGGCAGAATAAATGGCATTTTTTACATCTTCACCATTCCCGGAAGGCACATGATCCACAATTTCATTATTGAAAGGGTTTAAAACGGCTATTTTTTCTTTTTTATCAATCAAATTCCCATTTATCAACATTTTCATGGTATTATCCCCTTAAAAAGAATCAGTTAATAAAAAAAGTAGTTTAGTATTAGTTTTGTCTTTAAAATCCATTAACAGAATGTTTAAAGGGTTTATATATTAGGATCAATTAACATGCAGATTATAAAGTTATTTTAGATATTATCACTGGGTTAGGCTCTGATTTATATCTTGAAGTGTATTTTCAACGCTTTGAACTTCACTACCATTGGTGATATTGCCTCCCAAACCGCGAATATAATTTTGGTAGGAAATGATTGCCACCAGGACGATAACTATGATACCTCCCAGGATCATTATATATTCAGCAGAGGTCTGGGCTGTTTCATCTTTTAATATTCCAATCTCCATCATT
>JAHKLQ010000166.1 GCA_020854975.1 Methanobacterium sp. | reverse complement strand
GGCTATGCATTGTATTCAATCGGGTTAGGAATGCTTCTTTTACCAACAATCAATGAACTATTCTTTTGCGGAGTTTTAGGGGCTGTTATGGGGGTAATTGTGGGTTATTCTGAAGATAAACCCCGGCTGGAAATGGTCAGACCTGTTTTAACTGCATTCCTGGTTTCTGTAGTATTCTTTTTTGGTGTGAAACAGGGAATTGTAACTAACTCTTTAACTATTCTGATACCTTCACTTTCTTACTTCATCCCTGGAGCATTTTTGGCCACGGGAATGTTTGAACTGGCTGCAAATAATGTTATTTCCGGCGCAAGTCGCCTGGTTCAGGGAGTTGTAATATTACTACTCCTCTTATTTGGGGTGATACTGGGTCTACAAGTGGTGGGATTATCTGGAAAATATATGGTGGCCAATGTGGTAGCTTCCCTTGGCTGGTGGGCACCTTACATTGGAATCCTAATTTTTACCATGGGGCTGTATTTATTGATGTCCATAAGGAATAAAGACATGCCCGGAGTATTAATAGTACTGTTTGCAACATTTTTAGGGCAGCAAGCTGGCAATTACTTATTAGGTGGTCTTTTTGGAGCATTTGTCGGTTCCTGCATTATGACTATGGTGGGAACCTATCTGGAACGATCAAAACTTAAAACACCATATTATGTATCAATAATACCCGCATTCTGGATTTTAGTCCCTGGATCTCTTGGATTTATAAATTTAGCAGCATTTGTGGGGCAAAATTATTCTGCATCCATGGCTAACTTACTTCTTGTGATATTGACCTTTGTTGCTATATCTATGGGCTTATTAATTGGTGCAGTGATTTCTGATCCTCTGAAAATAGATCATTCCAAATCCAATGATGAATGAAGTGACCCTTTCAGGTGATAAATGAACTATAAACGATGTGACCACAAAATAATAAGTAGATGATAATAGGTGGTTATTCATGATGCCATTTTCTCGAAAAAGAGTAGATTACCAGCGTTTAAAAGAAATCATCCAGGCGTTGATGAAATACCAGTTTGATAACCTGGTGGGTGAACTGGAGCTGAAGGGTTCCAGATGGGGAGATCTACTTTATAAATATGATTCTGACGTTGATCTAGATGTCACGGCTCCTGAAAGGTTGAGAATGGTTTTTGAAGAATTAGGTCCTACTTTTATTAAACTGGGGCAGATGATGAGCACCCGGCCGGATCTGGTAGGTCAAAAGGTGGCAACCGAGTTCACCAAATTGCAGGATGATACTCTTCCCTTTGACTTTGATACAGTGAAGCTTATTATTGAAAACGAGCTTGATAAACCATTAGCTGAGGTATTCCGAGTATTTGAAGAGGAACAGCTGGCGGCTGCCTCTATTGGTCAGGTGCACAGTGCGGTGCTCAAGGATGGGACTCTGGTGGCAGTTAAAGTCCAGAGACCGGGTATTCAGGACACAGTAGAAAAAGATCTGGTTATAATGCATCATCTGGCTGATTTAATCCATAAAAGGATTTCCAGTTTAAGGGTGTTTAATTTTCCGGAGATTGTGGATGAATTTGAAAAATCTATACGTAAAGAAATGGATTACACCTTGGAGGCCAGGAACGCGGAAAACTTCCAGGCCCATTTCGCCAGAAACGATGGTATCCGTGCACCAACCATATTCCAGGAATATTCCACTTCCCTGGTTTTAACCATGGAATTTATTCAGGGAACCAAGATGAGCCAGGTGATGGAAAATCCGGCGGGTTTTGATAATAAAATCTTAGCAGAAAGAGTGGCCCAATCCTACTTTCAACAGATCATGGTGGATGGGTTCTTCCATGCCGACCCCCATCCAGGTAACCTGTACGTTTTAGAGGATAACGTGGTGTGTTACATTGATTTCGGGATGATGGGTCACATAGACCATGATTTCATGCAAAACCTGGCTGAACTTTTCATCCAAGTTATAGAATACAAGGTGGATGCCATCATCAACCAGTTGATCTACATGGACATTATAGATGATTATGTGGATAGAAGTACTCTTAAAAGGGATATAATGGACATACTGGACCATTACTATGGGGCAAGCCTTAATGAAATGCACGTGGGGGATATACTGGGTGATCTGGCCGTACCGCTCATTACCAAATACCAAGCCCGCATCCCACCAGAATTCACACTCATTGCCAGGGCAGTATCATTAATTGAGGATGTGGCCCATTCTCTTGACGGGGAATTCGACGCCACCGCTCAATTCAAGCCTATGGTTCGAAAACTTCTCTTGAAAAAGTTCAGTCCCAAAAACATGGCAGATTTATTCAGAGATAACATGTTCGAACTGGAACATCTGGTGAAGAACCTGCCCCGTAATATTAACCGACTGGTTGCCAAGGTTGAAACTGGAGAAATAAAGGTTAAGTATTCAGAGGAATTAGCTGAAGATATAGAAAGAACCAGTAACAAAATGGTGGTTGCAATAATAATCGCAGCCCTACTGGTGGGTTCTTCCTGGATAATTCAAATTGACAAGGGCCCCATGGTATGGGACATGCCTCTTTTAGGATTTTTGGGATTTGCAGCCAGTGGAGTGCTGGGTGTGGGTCTTATCATTTATATTCTCAGGTACCGGAAAATTTAGAAAAACAGAAGTTATTCATGATTTATACATGAAATTGTTTAATGAACCTTTTTTATTATTTAAATATTTAAACACGGGTTTTAAAAGAATCAACAGGAATATTATTTTTTCATGTACATTCTAACATAAAAGAAGCTTATTATTACCTTTTAGATTTACAATAACATTTATATTGGGTTAGAGCTAATTGGAAATATTAATAAATTATCGGTTGAATTTCGTAATTAGCGGAGAGGGTTACATGGACATGGGTGACATTGTTGCAAATTCTTTTAAATATCCACTTTCTAATTGGAAACGGTTTTTCTTATTTGGTTTAATTGTTTTAATTTATGAACTGCCAGTTCAAATCATCAGTAAATATTTAAATGTTTCACTATACCTGATTCTACTCATAATTCCAGCTATAATAGCTTACTTCCTGATGACGGGCTATCAACTCCGAGCAATTGGAAGCTCTTTAAAAGGAGAAGATGAACTTCCTGCATTGAATAAATGGCCGCAAATGTTCATCGACGGATTAAAAGTATTTATTTTGAGCTTTATTTATGGGATTGGCCCTGCAATAGTATTGGGATTTGGTTTTATTCTGCTAATCACAGGATCAACTGTTGCAAAAGTTTTAGGCGTGATCGTGCTCTTGATAGCTCTTTTGCTCTTTATGGTGGTATATTTAATTCTCATGATGGCTTTGCCCAACATGGCCTATTATGGGGATATATCAGCAGGACTCAGATTAAGGGAGATTTACACTAAAATAAAAAAAATAGGCAGATTAGAATATTTCGTGATATTCATTATCCTGATAATTATTGTTGGTTTATTAGCGATTGCATCAGGAATTATTTCCCTATTACCAGTAATAGGGTTAGTTATAGCGTCCATTATAGTTATACCATTCTCTAACCTATTCACAGCCAGAGTTTATGGTTTGATCTATAAAGAAACATTGGATGAGGAAGTTAAAGATCCAGAACTTCAAGTTGAAAACCCGCCAGAAACTGAAACTCCATAGATGAAAATAAGATAAAACAACAGTAGCAGGAAATTATACAGCTAATAGTCAATAAATCAATATAAAGGTTAAAAAAATGAAATTAACGGCAATAATATCCGATGCTTACAAGTACCCAGGTTCCAACCCTGAACATAAGAATACCAATAGAAAAAGATGGCTGATATTTGGTTTGATGATGTTCACCACCTATGTGGTCATCCCAGGAATATTTGTTGCAGGTTATGCTCTGCGAGTGACACGTAAAACTGTCCATGGAGATTCTGAAATGCCCGAATTCAATGAATGGATTTCAATGTTCGTTGATGGCCTTAAAGTTATCGCAGTCACCATAATATATTACTTGGTACCTGCAATCATTGTTATTTTTGGAGCAGGGCAATATTATTTGGTAGCAGATGTATATGGTATTTCAGATATAAGTTTGATAAACTGGCCATTGTTAATAATAGGTGTGCTCTTATTCATCCCATTCCTCATGCTTTATATGGTGGCTATAGCCAACATGGCCAGCCATAATAGATTTACAGCTGCATTCAGTATGAGTGAAATAGGGCAAAGGATCCGGACCATTGGTTATGGTAGGTTTATTCTCTGGTGGCTGGCTACTATGATTGTTTCAGCTATTTTTGCCTCTGCAGGGCAGTTTATTGAAATGACTAGTAGCATAGTTGGATTTTTCGTGGTTCCCATCCTTATCAAGTCTT
>JAHKLQ010000218.1 GCA_020854975.1 Methanobacterium sp. | reverse complement strand
TGAACCTGTGAAAAAAGTTGTAATAAAAAAAGGTGAAATATTTGGGGTGGTAGGACCAACTGGAAGTGGTAAAAGTTCTCTTATTGGTGATATTGAACAACTTTCTCAAGAAGATACATTCTCCAAGAGGAAGATTCTGGTGAATGGTGAAGAACCCAGTTATGAGGACAGAACCAACCCCCGAAAGAAGATGGTAGCTCAACTATCTCAGAACATGAATTTCCTAGCAGATATGACTGTGGGAGACTTTTTAAGTTTACATGCCAAGTGTCGTGGAGCCAGCAGTAAATGTGTCAATGCTGTGGTGGACTTAGCTAATACCCTAACTGGAGAACCCATAAAAAAGGAACACGAGTTAACCATACTTAGCGGGGGTCAATCAAGAGCCCTCATGGTAGCTGATGTGGCCATTATCAGCAACTCACCAATAGTACTCATTGATGAACTCGAAAATGCAGGAATACGAAAGCATGATGCCTTGGAAGCACTGTCAGGTCATGGTAAGATTGTCATGGTAGTAACCCACGACCCAGTGTTGGCTTTGATGACTGACAAAAGAATCGTGATGAAAAATGGTGGGATCCAGAATGTTGTGGCCACCTCAAATGAAGAAAAAACTCTATCTCAGAAACTAAATAAAATTGATGAGTTAATGTTGAGTTTACGGGATAAAGTGCGAAATGGAGAAGTAATTCACGATATCCAACTAGATATCTAAAGTATAAGATATAAATTACACTTTATTGAGGTTCAATGCATATTTAAAACTTGATAACTATTTTTTGGGTAGTTAAGTTTTTAAAACAGCATTCATTCCTCTCGAAAAAAACTTTAACAAGTTTCTCATTACATCATATATAAATGTTTTAAAATCAAATGTTTTAAATCAATTTTAGATTAAAACAGAATTTTTAGAACATTATCAGAGTTTAAACTAAAATTTTTAGAATATTTATCAGATTATTTGCATTACTCCATTGAACCTATGTTAATAAATAAAAATGGATTAAATTTATTAAAACTGAGTTAATTTAAAATAAATGATTTAAAATAAAATAACTGAGTTTATCAACATACTAGAAATACAAAAAAAATTACTAAACATACAATAAAACTAATACATTAAACATTTAAAAAACGTGATTTCATGAAAATGGTAATTGTGGCCGGAACTCCTGGTTCTGGAAAGACCGCTGTTTTAATTCATGCTCTGCGCAGTCTTATTGAGAGAGGATTAAAATCCTCAGTGGTAAAGGTGGACTGCCTGTACACGGATGATGATCGTAAATTTGCTAAAATAGGTGTACCTACCAAGGTGGGACTATCCATGGATATGTGCCCTGACCACTATGCAATCTACAACCTGGAGGAAATGATTGACTGGGCAGATGAAAACCAGGCAGAGATTTTAGTAGTTGAAACTGCAGGACTCTGTCACCGTTGCGCACCTTTCACTGTAAATTCACTGGGTGTTTGTGTCATAGATGCAACCAGCGGACCCAATACACCCCTTAAGGTAGGACCGTTTCTTTCCACAGCAGACATAGCAGTGATAACCAAGGGGGATATGATTTCCCAGGCAGAAAGGGAGATATTCCGGGAAAGAATTCTGGAAGTAAACCCTAATTGTAAGATAATTGAAGCTAACGGTTTAAGTGGACAGGGATGTGCTGAACTGGCAGATGAATTTATCAAATCCCAGGAAGTTTCCCTTGATGAAGAAGAATTAAGACATTCCGCACCACTGGCAGTATGCACTCTCTGTGTGGGGGAGACTAAAGTTAACAAGAAATATCATCGGGGTATCTTACGCCGTATTGATGGCTTCCAGAGTTATGAGGGAGAATAATAACTAAATCAACAAATTCACGGTGTTTTAATGAGTAAAGTTCCCACTGGCATTGGCCAGAAAAACAAAATTCTAATGTTACTTCCAGGTTACAACTGTGGTATCTGTGGATACCCCCGCTGTGATGAGTTTGCCGGAGCACTTATCAGGAATCAAACACAACTTGAGAAATGCCGTTTCCTTTACCAGGAAATATTCCAGGAAGACCTGGCCAAACTCCAGGAAATACTGAAGGAAACAAAGATAATTCCAGAAAAAGAACAAATTATTGGAGTTATGGATGGCTATGAAGCTGACATTATCTTGAAACCTCTGCCAGGGGAAGGGTCATGTAGGGAGACCCTTTATCCATTCACTAGAGAAGAGATCAAAGCAGGTGAAATAATAAGATACCGTCCTCTGGGCTGTCCAATTACACACTTTGCCAAAGTCCTGGAGGAAAACCATGGATTAATCACAGTACACCTGGTTGGGCCCTGCCATAGACTGGATGCAGATATGGATTTTGACTATAGGGATGTAGGTGTGTGCATGGTTGGTGGATTTGAGGGAACTATAGAAGGTGAACTACCCAGAGTAGGGGAGACAGTGCGCTTTTTACCATACCATTGCATGATGCAAAAGGTCCATTCTGGGGTTGTGGTTCAACTGGAGGGTAAAAGAGTAATCATTGAAGGTATTGACCTCAAAGTATGGGCACCCCCTGTTAAAGGTTAATTAGGGATTAATTGCCTATTTTCCCATTATTTCTTTCAAATTTGATTCCAATCACCGAATATTAAGAACAAAATTAAAAGCAAAATTTAAAGATTATTTCTAGTTCTATTCCGGACATAAATCATCAGAAACAGCATCTATTATAATCAAAAACAGGATTTACATGGCATATTTCAATACAAAAAGTTCTGATACACAGGGCAATTATGTAACTATACCAGTTAAAACTCATTATATTAGACCTGGAGAATCTTATGAGATTATAATTGAAAATGCAGTGGAATGCATCGAAGATGATGATTTTTTAGTGATATCTGAAACACCTGTGGCTATATCTCAGGGTAGACTGGTGGATGAATCTGAATTTAAACCATCTATCAGTGCTTATTTCCTGGCAGATGTATGGTCTAAATATCTGTGGGGCTATATTTTTGGCCCTTTATTCAAAATAAAAAAAAGAACCATTAAAAACCTTCGAAAGCTCCCACCGGAGGCTCGTTCCCATAAAGAAGTTATATTAAAATATTATGGATGGAAACATGCCCTTAAACCTGCTTCTGAAGCTGGTGTGGATTTGAGTAATGCACCGGGTAATTGTGTTTCATTACTTCCACATGATCCTCAGGGTGTTTCTGAGGAAATAGAGAAAAAAATTATGGAAGTTTCTGGTAAAAAGGTAACTGTCATGATCATTGATACTGATGCAACCTATAAAATTAGAAAAACCAAATTTACATCTCTACCTATTTCTATTGATGAGATTAGAAATAATATGGGAATATTTGGATATTTGTTAGGTCGGTTGGGCACCATATTAGGACCCACTCCATTGGGAGTTTCCCAAACTCATAACTTTGATGAAATCATTCAGATAGCCAGTAAAGCGGAAGAATGCCAAAAAATTCATGAAAATAATATGGAAACAGTTTATGACATGCAAAAATTACTTGAAGGAGATATAAATAATATAACTTTGGATATGCTCGATACAATACTCCATACTCCGGCTATAATAGTCCGAAAATCTTAAAATGACCTTTAATCAGTTTTATTTTTTCAGGGTCATGTTTCAATTTGGGCCTATCAAAAAAATATAAATACTATCTGGGTTCATATATAGAGTTAACCCAAGATATTTTTTAACACCCATTTGATAGCTTTATTTCAATGAACACTAGCTAAACCGTGGTTATTGTTAATAAACATGAGGGGTCTATACAGGGGCGGAGAGATACATTTTAGCTTTACAAATTGAGGCGGCTAATATTTGCACCATGGCGGAGTGAATATCTAATTAGCATTGCTTAATTTGGCTTATCCATTTTATGGTTGATTTCATCTCTCCGTATTGAGGAGGTTTGAAATGCTTAAACTTAATGATCCTGAAATTCAGGAGCTGTTGAAAATTTCAAAACAGGAAGGAGGAACTGAGATGCTTAATGATCCTACTGTACAGGAAATTCTCATTGATGTTACTAATGATCATGAGAACAGCATCCCCATTATCCAATGTTTACTGAAAGGCAAAACAACTGATGAGGAAATTGCAGAAGAAACAGAAATTAGACTTAATATTGTAAGAAGAATTCTCTACAAATTATATGATGCAGGTGTTGCCAGTTATAAGAGGAGTAAAGATCCAGAAACTCAATGGTATACCTACAGCTGGAAATTTGAAGAAGAAAAAATAGCAGAAATCATATCTGAGAAGTTTGAAAAATTCTCCCAAGAAATTCACCAATCTCTTGAATATGAAGAAGAAAACATGTTTTTCGTCTGCCCCAATGGATGTCGCTATAATTTTGAAGAAGCATCCGAAAGAAACTTCATATGTCCAGAATGTAACACTAACATGGAGTTCCAGGATAATTCATCCATAATAACTGAATTAAAGGAATTAAAGGAAAGAATGAGTTAATCTTTTCTTAATATTCCCTATCCATGTTCAGTTTAATGTTAAAATGTTAATTCTACTGGATAAAACTGGATAAAATTTACATGAACAAGTGCGTTTAATACGGGTTACCAGTTGTGTATGTGAAAGATTTTTATCCCTACAAATAAAGGTTAGGTATCTGATTTTGAATAAATACAGAAAATACTACTCTCCCCATATTCTAAATGAATTTGATTGTCCTTCATATGTGATTGAACACTCTAAAGCTGTCATGTTAAAGGCAATCAAGTTATCAGAAAACTTTGAGGGGAGAATAGATTTAGATCTACTTAAGGCCGGGGCTATGCTTCATGATGTGGGTCGTTGCCAGAGTAATGGCATAGACCATGCCATTGTTGGTGTGGATATCCTCAAAAAGAATAAAGTTCCCTTGGAAATCATAAAGATCGTGGAAAGACATATAGGTTCGGGAATAACTCGAGACGAAGCTATAATCCTCGGGTTACCAGCTAAGGATTATATGCCAGTTACACTTGAGGAAAAACTGGTAGCCCATGCTGATAACCTCATACATGGAACTCATGAGGTTGATCTTGATTTTGTGATTCGAAAATGGCAAAAAAAGATGGGAATAAACCATCCATCCATAACCAGACTAATAGAACTACACGCTGAATTAACAGATAAAAAACAGGATTAAGGCAATCTAAATTAATTTAATACATATTTAAACATATATGAATTGAATTTTCTCCTAAATCACTTAGCATGATATTATCACTGTTTATTTTAATTTATTTAGTTTTATTTTAATTTACTTCATTTATTCTATTTCATTTTGTCCAAGATTTAATTCACTTAAGTTTACATACAATCTTAATAAATAAGTAAAGAATACATCTAAAGAATACATCCTAACTTAAAAAGACAATTTCATGAAAATCTCTGAATTATCTAATGATAAAAATTTGACATGGTGACAATTTGAATCAGAAAAGAATTGTAATATTCATTGGTCCATCACTCCCTTTAAAGGATGCTAAAAAAATTTTAGATGCAGATTACCATCCTCCGATAGCCAGAGGGGATATAGCAACCCTTTTAAATGATCCTCCGGATGTTATTGGGATTATTGATGGGGTTTTCCACCAGCAACCAGCAGTCTCTCATCGGGAAATACTACGTGCCCTAAAGGAGGGGGTGACAGTTGTGGGAGGATCCAGTATGGGTGCTCTTAGATCAGCAGAACTGGATTATGCAGGTATGATTGGAATTGGAACTGTTTATGAGAAATATAGGAATGGAATAATAGAATCTGATGATGATGTGGCCATTGTTTTTAACCCAGAAACCCATGAACTACTTTCCGAGGCCCTGGTAAGTATGAGTTACAATTTTCATATGGCTGAAAAAGAGGGTATAATCACATCTAATGATTCGGAACTACTCTATGAAACAGCTAAAAAAATATATTATCCTCAAAGGACTTATTCTCGTGTTTTAAATGATTCAGGGCTGGATGAAAATAAAATTAGAAAAATTGAAACCTTTTTAAAACAACAGGGAAAAGATATTAAGAGGGAAGATGCAGTGAAAGTTTTAAACTATATAAAACATCTTAAATGAGTCATATGGGTATTATTTGGATAATTAAGGACCATATTAATAGAATGGGTTGATATGGGTGATTATGGTTAACATATGGGTTAAGGATAATAGTGTAAGGATTGATTCAAATAAATTTAGAGTCTAAATGAGATTTAGAGGATGTTCAGTAAGTAATGGATATCAACATGGATGTTAACATCAACTTTGATGATTAGTTGTGGTATGTTTATGGAACTTAAAAAAAAGTTAGATACTTTAAAAGATTTTTTTCATGGGAAAAAGGTTATTGTAGCCTTTTCCGGAGGTGCAGACAGCACATTACTGGCACTGATAGCTAAAAATGAGGCTAAAGACTCTTTGGCAGTTACTGTGGATAATGGGGTTATGCCCCCTGAATTTATGAAAAATGCCCAAGAGATTGCACAGAAAATAGGAATCAATCACTTGTTAATCCAGGAGAACTTTTTAGATGATCTTAACTTTAGAACAAACCCTCCAAATCGTTGTTACATCTGCAGGAAAAAAATGTATCAACAACTGGAAAAATTGTTATCTGATTATTGCTATGATTTTGTGGTTGATGGAACCAACATCAGTGATCTAATGGAAGATCGGCCTGGAACTCTGGTTAATATAGAAAAAAACATCAAAACACCCTTAGTAAGAGTAGGTCTTACTTCTGAAGAAGTAAGAGCCATTCTTCATAAATGGAGAGTTAATTATAATCCCTCAACCACATGTCTTGCCACCAGGATTCCCACAAGGAAAACAATAACACCCCAAAAAATTAACCGTATTAACTATGCTGAAAACTTTATTCGGAACTTAACAGGTCTAGATGTAGTTAGAGTGCGGGATGATGATGGAGTAGCTTATATCGAAGTGGGAGATGTGGATAAACTTCAGGATAATGTTTTACTGGATTCTTTGAATTTTGAATTGAAGAAAATAGGGTTTGAAAAGGTTGATCAGAATATTGGCAGTTATGCTGATTCCAAAAAAGAGACTGTAGTTTACAGACCATGTAAATCTGAAAAAAACAGGATAATATTAGAAATAGAACTTCCCTACCAGTTAAATATACTGGACACCTGCCATGAACTGGAATCTCTGGGTGAAGTGAAATGCTCTCCTGAGATGGGTATAGTTAGATTAGAATTCGATGGTCTAAGCATCACCCTATTTGCCAAAGGCAAAATCGTTGCCAGAGGTTTAAAGGATCAGAAAGACGGTAAAAAATTATTAACCCTGGTTCTTCCTTGTATACGGCGGCAAAGATAAATTTAAAGCAAATTTCAATTTTTCCTTTGAATTATCTTTGAATTAATTATAATTTGAATATAAAAGAAATATTTGAAATTAAAAGGATAAAAAAATGTTTTTTTTAAAATCGTTCTTTTTTAAAAGGTTTTTTAAAATTTGATTATTAACAGTTTTTTAGAGTTCCCTGTGCACGGATTCTGTAGTTTTTCGTCGAAATGCAGTGAGTTTTTTGAAAAAACCTCTATCATCCTTACCTGAAAGAACTATAATATCCCCTTCAACTTCCACGGCTTCTCCATCTGATTCTATGTTTACAATTTCTACTAGGATTTCAGATGCATCATTCAGGGTGTCATTGGCAGTGTAGGTATAATCTAAAACCATTTCATTATGGGGATGAACCTCTTGCAGGGCTCTTTTAATGGTTAGTTCCAGTATATTGAAGAATGTTTCCAGTTGGGGTGTTCCTTCCCACCAGAGAGTGGCCATAATGAATTGGAGATTAATATCATGCAGAACCACATTTCCTCCTTTTTTGCCCACAATACGGATGATTTCAGGATCAGTTTTTATCTTAATAATTGGTTTAGCAATGGGAATTTCTTCATTCGCATTGTTTTCAGTGAGGTTTTCTTCAGTTTCATGGGGAGTTGTTTCAGACATTTTAATCATTAATAAAAATTTTTTTAATTTTTTAATTAGTTTATAAATTAGTTTATTTATTATCAATCCAGGTTATTGCATCATCCTAAATTTAGTATAAATTAAATTCTAATATTGATTGATGAATTGAATTAAATCATATATCTGATGATTTTTCGGAGTGATTTTGGATATTTAGGATGATTTTGGATGATATTATATTAAAATTTGGTTCAAGGGGACTGCAGTTAATCAATTATGGATTTAATCAGATCACCAGCTCTTACTAATCCAACTAACTCTCCTTCCACATCAATTACAGGCATTTGTTCAATATTTCTTTGCCTCATTTTATTGGCACAATCTTTAACCGCGGTTTTGGTAGTGACAATAGCTAAGTCAGTAGTTGCCACGTCTCGCACTTCTTTGTCAGAGAACTGTAAATGGTTTTTAATAACATAAAGAACGTTTTTACTGTCCCATGACCATTTATCTCCTTCTGTACCGACAGAAGTGTTATGTACGGTCTGTTCAGATACTACTTCACTTTCATCTAGGAAATCGGTTTCAGTGAGTATTCCCGATGCTTTTCCTTCGTTATTCAAGGCCAGAAGTACTTTAAGGTTGAAGTAACGCATTATTTCGAAGGCCACTTTAAGAGGTGTTCTCTCCCAAGTTGTAGGTACATTGCGAAGCATGTAATTTTCTGCAGGATCATTGATTTCCATCTTCCACAGGGCCTTGTTAATGAGATCTGATGCAGTTACCAAACCTACTAATTCTTCACCATCCACAACCGGAACTCTACGGATGTCATTTTCTGCCATTTTCTTGGCAGCATCCTTTATATCATCGTCAGGACCAACAGTTATCATATCCCGGGTCATTATAAGGGCAATCTGTTCTTCGTCGGGATTTTCCACCAGATCAGTTCTGGTGAGGATACCTACCAACTTTTTAGTGCCTTTTTTTACTACGGGTAATCCTGATACATTATTTTCTCGCATGAGCTCCAGTGCATTTCCACGGTTTCCAGGAACTGGGATGTAGTGTATTTCCTCTGACATTATGTCTTTTATTTGCATTATCTCACCAGCCATAAGCTGCAACTAAAAAAAATATTCAGAAAAAAGATTTTTTATTCAGTGAACGGCTAAAACAGGGCATTTTGCAGATCTAACAACTTTTTCGGTTACGCTGCCCAGTAAAAATCTGTCTAAACCATGTTTTCCTGAGGTTCCCATTACCACCAAATCCACATTTTCATTGGCAATAGTTTTGAGAATGGAGTCCCCAGGGGATCCTTCTTCAGTTTTAAGAGTTACTTTAATGTCTTTTACCATTTTAGCTTCTTCTTCACTCTCTGTTACCATTTCTGAGATTCTTTCCAGTGATCTTCGACCTTCTTCCTTTAACATTTCTTTGATTCTTACTATGAGGTCTTCTGCAGGGAGTCCCACTAATGAAGATGTTTCAATAACATTCAAAACAATGATTTCGGCGCCGCTTCTGCTTGCTATCCAGATGGCATGTTTAGCTGCGTTTTCAGCGAATTTTGAACCATCTGTGGGCAATAATATTTTTTGGTACATGAGTTTCACCTTAGATATAATTTACCATCTGTCACGAGACCTATTATGTTTTTCGATTAAACAGTTTATGGATATTTTCCCAAAAAGGATATTTGAGTATTATTCTCATTTCCTTTTTTCTAGATAGTAAGAAATCACACAATTATTTGGCACAGCCTTTTACTCCACAATAACTTTATTCAACCAAATATTCTATTTTATTCCCATTTCCCCATAACAGTTTTACCATTCATATAGGGAACTAGAACTTCAGGAACCCTAACTGTACCATCTGGTTCTTGATAATTTTCAAGTATGCAACAAATAGTACGTTCAGTTGCAATAGCAGTACTGTTTAAGGTATGACAGAACTTTTTAGATTCAGAATCACCATGAACACCATAACGGGTATTCAGTTTATGTGCCTGATAATCCAAACAGTTGGTGCAGGAAACTAGTTCACGATAAGTATTCGATCCAGGGAACCAAGCTTCCAGATCATATTTTAGGGAAGCATTATCGTTTAGTGCGGAGGAAACAATTGAAACCACTCTGTAAGGAATTTTCAATTTTTGGTAGATCACTTCTGCATTTTGAATCAGTTCTTCATGGATATCCTTTGATTCTTCGGCCTTACAGAATATGAATTGTTCCACTTTCTCAAATTGGTGCACTCTGAAAATACCCAGGGTATCCTTCCCATGGGATCCTGCCTCCCGACGGAAACAAGAAGAAACTCCACAGTATTTAAGAGGTAACTGTTTTTCATTAAGAATTTCGTCACGATGAAGAGCAGCCAGGGTTTGCTCAGAGGTAGCAATCAAGAACAGGTCCTCACCATCTATTTTGTAAAGCATTTCCTCAAAATCAGCCAGTTCAGCTGCTTCTTTTAAAACTTCCTGTTTAAGGAAGAAAGGGGTTTGAAATGGAGTAAAACCACGCTCCACCAGCACATCAAGAGCGAATTTCATAAGAGCCATATTCAGGTAAACAAGATCCGCTTTAAGATAATAAGCGCGTGAACCTGCAATTTGAGAAGCCTTATCTAAGTTAACTCCATCAACACTATGAATTAAATTTACATGACTACATGGTTTATAATCAAAAGAAGGCAGTTTGCCCACTTCGCGAAGGATTAAATTATCATCTTCACTTTCAGATAAAGGCACAGACTCATCCAACAGGTTCCCAATTTTATAACGATAATCCTCTCTTTTTTTAAGGAATTCCTGAATTTGAGGTTCTAAAATGCTAATCTGTTTACCTAAATTTTTGGATTCAGTTATAATCTTTTCAAATTCCTCTTTCCCTTTATCCTTAGCATCCTTAAATGATTTTGAAAGGATGTTCCGTTTTTGCCGAAGAGAATTCAACTGTTTAACTGATTCACGCCACTGGTTATCATATTTAATAACTTGATCAACATTAGCAGTGCTTCGAAAACGTTTCCTCTCAGATTCTCGGATTAACTCCGGGTTCTCTCGAAATAGTTTAATATCAATCATTTAAATCCTCTATTATTCTTAAATTCTCTAATTGTAAATCCTTTATTATTAAATTTTCTATTCTATAACTTCTATTTTATAATAATCTATTTTTAATTTGAATACCATCAGTTATCATAGTTATTATATTTTTAGGTTCAGTACGGTTAATCAAAGATAATACAGGGTCTCTTGATAGTTGTTCTGCAACCATGATATCTGCCTGTTTACCTTCTTCAATACATCCTGTGTTCATATGCAATGCTTTACCCGCATTAACCGTAGCCATCTTCAAGATCTCCACCGGAGGAAAATAATCCTTATAATAGCCTCTGGTAACTTTCAAAGCATATTCCATCTCTCTGAACATGTTCGGTGAATTGAACATTAGGTTATCTGTTCCCAGAAGAAGGTTAATTCCTTTATCCCACATCTCTTTAATAGGAGGTATCCCCACAGAAAGCGCACCATTGGAACGCGGACAGCAAACCACAGATACGCCTTTATCTTTCAAAAGATCCAGATCTGAATTTAGAGGGGAGGTAACATGGATCAGAAGATCAAAACCAGTTTCCAATGCCCTTTCTACTTCTGTTTTGCCAGTAACGTTAAGTGAGTTTTTCTGCACTTCTTTATATTCGGCAGCATGAATTGCAGATATTTTACCCTTCAAGGCACAGGTTTCAGTTATGATTTGCACCACTTCATCACTTATCTCACCAAAACCACTCAATCCAACTCCATCTGCTGATTTAATGATTTTCAGTGTAGCTCCCCTTATTTCATCTTCAAAATCAGAATTCGGATCATGGGAATCATTGGAAAAAGATGGGAAAGAAAAAGGTTCTAAAAATGAATCATGACGTCCTAAAACAATTTTTTTAATAGGTAAGCCTTTACCAGCCTCTTCAATCAAAGAAATACCTTCAAGTCCTCCTTCCCTGAAATCAACCAGGGTGGTGGTTCCACTCTCCAACATTTCCAGGAGAGAACTTCGCATGGAAGCAACAACATCCCCATTATCCGCTTCAGAAAGAAGTCTATGTTTCAGGCCGTGCGGTGGTTTTACAATATCTTCAATGGATTTTCCATCACCAATATCCTTAACCACAGAGTCACCTAAGTGCACATGACTGTTTATCAATGAAGGGGAAACAATACATCCCTTAGCATCTATTTTGCACCCTCCAGACGCGTGAGGTGAAATTTCCACAATTATATCATCTTCTATTAAGATATTGGCTCGGATTGGCTCCATTTCTGGCCCATAAAGTACCAATCCATTGGTGATGTTAATCATACAAAAAAGAGTATGTTTCCTTAGATATTTATCCTTTGAGTATTTTTATTTCTGAAAATCTTATATCTAATCATATCTAAAATTCCACATTTAAAATTTTAAATTAAGATCAATAAGGAGTAGAAGAGGACTAAAGAAAAAATATTAAGATTATTTGATTTTGGGGATTATTTAATGATAATCTTAGAATTTAGAAACTGTATGGTATTCATTCAAGGATTTAACCCTAATTTTGCCCTTTTCAACATTTTCAATAGCATTTAAAGCTGCTCTGGCGCCTGCTAGTGTGGTAACGTATGGTATGCTCAGTTCAACAGCCATTCTCCGGATGTAGTATCCATCATCTGCAGATTGTTTGCCTGAGGGGGTGTTAATGATCATATCCACTTCCTTATTTAAAATGGCATCACGGATATTAGGAGATCCCTGGCTAACTTTGCGTATAATATCAATTTCAGCATGTTCTTGAACTGCCATAGCAGTTCCACGAGTTGCTACAAGATTGAAACCAAGATTTTTTGCTTTTTTCACAATGTCCTGGATTTTGTTCTTATCTGCGTCACGAACACTTATGAAAATGGTGCCTTTCTGTGGCAAGTCCATACCTGCCGAGAGCTGAGCTTTATAATATGATACTCCAAAGTTTTCATCAATTCCCATACTCTCCCCTGTGGACTTCATCTCTGGTCCCAGGACAGAATCAGCTTCTGGAAGTTTTATAAAGGGAAATATAGATTCTTTAACTGCTACATGATTTATTTTTACTTCATCTTTGAGTCCGAAGTCTTTGAGCTTTTTACCCATCATCAACTCAGCAGCGATTTTAGCCAGAGGAACACCAACAGCTTTACTCACAAAAGGAACGGTTCTACTAGCTCGAGGGTTCGCTTCCAGTATGTATACTTTTGGTTGATCATGATCATCCATTTTAACTGCGTACTGAATGTTCATCAACCCTACCACATCTAGTTCCAGGGCTAACTTGACAGTATGATCTTTAATAATTTTCAAAACATCTTTAGGGATGCTTTGTGGGGGTATTACACAGGCAGAGTCACCGGAATGAACTCCTGCTTCTTCAATGTGCTCCATGATCCCACCGATAAAGACTTCTTCACCATCAGATAGGGCGTCAACATCTATCTCAATAGCATCTTCCAGGAATTTATCCACCAGTATAGGATGTTCGGGTGAGATACGCACAGCTTCTTTCATATACTCCCGTAATTCATCATCATCATAGACAATCTCCATGGCCCGACCACCTAACACATAGGATGGTCGTACCAATACTGGGAACCCGATACGTTCAGCCACTTCACGGGCATCTTCGAATGAATGGGCAATCCCATAATCAGCCTGAGGTATTTTCAATTTATTCAGAACTTCTGTAAACCTTTCACGGTCCTCAACTCGGTCTATGCTCTCGTGAGGCGTTCCCAGAATATGAACTCCTTCTCTGGCCAGGGGAACTGCCAGGTTGATAGAAGTTTGACCTCCGAACTGTACCACCACACCATAGGGTTTTTCCTTGTTGATAATACCCATAACATCTTCCAGGGTGAGTGGTTCAAAGTAGAGTTTACTAGAGATGTCATAGTCAGTACTGACAGTTTCCGGATTATTGTTGATGATAATAGTTTCAATACCATCCTCTTTAAGTGCCATGGCAGCGTGAACACAGCAATAATCAAATTCAATACCTTGACCTATTCTGATAGGTCCTGCCCCAATTATAATCACTTTTTTCTCATCTGAAACCATTACTTCATCTTCTTCCTCATAACAACCATAGTAATAGGGGGTTTTAGCTTCGAACTCAGCAGCACAAGTATCAACCATTTTATAGGCAGGGATTATGCCTTCATTTTCTCGGAGGGTCCTGATTTTTTTCTCATCCACACCCGTGATCTGGGATATTTTACGGTCAGAAAAGCCTATTTTCTTAGTAGCACGCATTATATCCGGGTCTTGAATAGAATCCGCCGTAATATTTTCCTCCCACTTGACTATATTAAGTATCTTGTGGAGGAAAAACGGATCAATTTGAGTTATATCATGAATTTCCTTAACAGTCACCCCTGCTTTTAAGGCACTGAAAACCTGGAAAAGGCGCTCGTCTGTGGCATTTTTAAGTTCTTCTTCACCATATTCCACCACATTAAATCCATAACTTCCCACATCCAGACTGCGTATGGCCTTATGTAATGATTCTTCCAGAGTGCGACCAATAGCCATGACCTCTCCGGTGGATTTCATCTGAATCCCTATTTCCCTGCTGATACCTTTGAATTTGTCGAAGGGCCAGCGAGGTATTTTGGTTACTATGTAGTCCAGACTGGGTTCGAAGGATGCTGGTGTTTCTCGGGTGATATCATTCTGTATCTCATCCAGGGTCATGCCCACAGCGATCTTGGCGGAGATCTTGGCAATGGGGTACCCGGTGGCTTTGGATGCCAGGGCACTGCTCCTACTTACCCGGGGGTTAACCTCAATAACCTTGTACTCGCCAGTGGTGGGGTGAACAGCGAACTGGATGTTACATCCTCCCTGGATCTCCAGGGCACGTATGATCTTGATGGAAGCATTCCTAAGGCGCTGGTTATCCACATCAGACAGGGTTTGTGAAGGAGCCACCACAATACTTTCTCCAGTATGGATGCCCATAGGATCCAGATTCTCCATGTTACAGACGATGATGCAGGTATCATTTTTATCCCGCATCACTTCATATTCGAATTCTTTCCAACCCATCACAGACTGGTCAATGAGTACTTGGTTAATGTAACTCATATCTAATCCACGGGTAGCCACTTTCTCCAGTTCCTGGCGGTTGTGGGCCACTCCACCTCCAGTTCCACCCAGGGTGAAGGCAGGTCTGACAATAACAGGGTATCCTATTTTTTCCACAGCTTCAAATGCTTCTTCTAATGATGATACTGCTTTAGCTTTGGGTACAGGTTCATTAAGCTTTTTCATGAAGTTATCAAAGAGTTCACGGTCTTCCACGTTCTTAATGGTCTGAACTGAAGATCCTATGACTTTCACTCCTTCCAGGGCATTTATCTCTTCCAGACCAGTGGCCACATTCAAACCAGTCTGTCCCCCCATGGTGGGAAGTATGGCATCCGGTCTTTCCTTCTGGATGATCCTGGCCACAATTTCTGGGGTTAATGGTTCTACATAAACCTCATCTGCCATGTCTATATCAGTTTGAATGGTGGCAGGGTTACTGTTCACCAGCACAGTTTCTATACCTTCTTCCTGGAGGGATTTACAGGCTTGAGAACCGGAATAATCGAATTCAGCGGCCTGACCAATCTGTATGGGTCCTGAGCCAATAATGAGTACCTTCTTAATGTCTTTGTCCCGTGGCATTTCTAATCCTCTTTATCATCTAATAACTTTAATAATACTTATTTCATTCAATTAATTGATTCTGGTAATTATTTAATTATTTAATGAGTAATTCAATATTTTTTAAGGTTTTCCATAAAATTGTCGAAGTAGTAATCCGTATCATGAGGTCCAGGCCCGGCTTCAGGATGGTACTGCACACTGGAGATTGGGAGTTCCTGATGTTCTATCCCTTCCACTGACCCATCGTTGAGGTTAATCTGGGTTACTTTAATGGGCAGATCTTCACAAGATGCAGGATCAATGGTAAAACCATGATTTTGGGAGGTTATGGAAACTTTACCTGTTTTAAGATCCTTAACAGGTTGATTTATACCTCGGTGGCCGAATTTCATTTTATAAATCTTGGCTCCAAATGCCAAAGAGATGATCTGCTGCCCTAAACATATACCAAAGATAGGAAGTCTCTCAGCAAGTTTCCTCACGGTTTGGATACTTTCTTTTACCCGGGTAGGATCTCCTGGGCCACTTGAAACCAGAAGGGCACCGGGTTCATAGTCAAGAATTTCCTGAGGTGAGCTATGATATGGTAAGATAACCACACCAATCTTCCTTTTCAAAAGTGCTTTTATACTGTTATTTTTAATCCCACAATCCAGAACAACAGCCCGTTCTTTGTATTCTTCCCCCAATATCTGGGGTTCAGTCACTGATACCTTATTTACCAGGTCAATATCCTCAATTCCAGGTTGATCTCGGGCCATGGCCAGGAGTTCTCCATCTTCAATTTCTTCAGTAGCCAGAGCACCCTTCATAGTTCCATGTTTTCTGATTTTAAGGGTGAGTGAACGGGTGTCAATTCCACTGATTCCTGGGATCTTATATTCTGCTAAAAAGTCTGATAAGTTCTTTTCAGCGAGGCTGTGGGAGGGATATGGATTCGCTTCCCTAACTATAAATCCTTCTGCTTTTATTCCATTGGACTGGAACCACTCCTCTGAAACACCATAATTTCCCTGCAGAGGATAGGTTGACATCAGGATCTGACCTTTATAAGAGGGATCAGTAAGAGATTCCACATAACCTGTCATTCCAGTGGCAAATACTACTTCTCCAGTTTTAATTGTGTGAGAACCAAATACTTCTCCTTTAAGTAAGGTACCGTCCTCTAAAGCTAATTTAGCTTCTTCTTTCATTTAATCACCATCATTGTAATTATCAAGCACTAATTTTTTTTTATCTTTACAGTAGGGGGTTATATTCTTGTTATTTTATTAAATTAAAAAGTGATAAGATTGGATTGAACTAATTAGATGTGGATTAAGATTTATTTTTAACTTAATATAATCCAATCATCATTATATGGATAAATACTGAATCTAATGGGGGGTTGATTTAGATGGAAGTTAACCATCTAGTTAGTCACGGTGTATTCTTTTGATTTATTCTATTTATTTAATCGTTCATCTGTATAATTATAACTTATTGAATAAATTTTAAATTATAATTCATAGGTCCCTTTTCATAAATTCTTGTTTTGGGTAAATTGCTCATTTATTTTTAATTTAATTTTGTGAACATGATTTGTTCTTTATGAATCAGATTTTTCGGTATTTATTTCCTCATCAGAAAGTTTTTCAAATGTTGAAGACTCAGTACCTTCATTCAGAAACCGTTCCATAATCACTGCATCCTCTCCATCTTCATAATAATCAATTAAGGATGTTTTCTCAGCAAACCCTAATTTTTGATAAAATTTACGAGCTTTACGGTTGCCTTTCCTTACTTCCAGGCGTATTCTGTTCACGTTATATTTTTTAAAGATTTCAAGTGCAGTTTCCACAAGTTGTGTTCCAATTTTCTTTCTATGATACTTTCTATCCACAGCTATGGATATAATATGACCATCATCCTCAAATCTGATCCAAAATATAATATACCCTACAACAATATTATCTTGCTGGGCAACCAGAAAACCAGCCCCTAAGTTGTAAATATCAACCAAAACATGGGCAGGATAAGGATCATCGAAGGATGCCAATTCAATTTCCAGCACTCTTTTCAAGTCTGGACGTTTGAATTCTCTTATTATCATGATTTCTCCATCTCTTAAGGGATATCTCGCAAGTGATAAAAATGTGGAACGACTTTACTGAGTATATTATCAAACATTACCCAAATTCTTCCTGTATCGTGGAAGTAGGGTCCGGACACTTTCTGCAGGTTGCTCTCAAGTTGAAGGAGCATCATAAAATGAATATCATCATGACGGATATTAAACCTTACCATGATGAGATCATCCTAGATGATATTAAACAACCTAACTTAAAAATATATAAGGATGCTAAACTTATCTATTCGATACGACCTCCAGAAGAATTACACCCCTATCTTGAGAAACTTTCTCGAAGAGTAAGTGCAGACCTTATAATAAAAACCCTTTCAACTGATTCTATTAATACTCTGGAAAAAATGAACTTAATCAATTATAAAAAAGCAGTTTTCTACAAAACCAGTTTTAAATAAGTTTTTTAGAATAATTCTTAGAAAATGTTTTTATCAACAAGATAAGATATAAAATAAATCAAAATTGTATTAACATGGTGTTAAATTTGAAAAAGTAATAAAATTGGAAAATCATAAAATTCTAATTTGTTTCAACTATCAAGTTTTTTAGGTGCATTAAGCATGAAATGGAAGAAATTAAGTGTGGATGAAACTTTAAAAACCCTTAATTCAAGTATAAATGGTTTAACTACTTCTGAAGCCAAAAAAAGGCTATCTGAACATGGGAAAAATGAACTGGTTGAGGAGGAAAAGGCAGGACCAGTTTCACTATTTTTAGGGCAATTCAAGGATATCCTGATCCTGATCCTGATCATCGCTGCCATAGCTGCATATTATGTTGGAGACACATTGGACGCAATTGTAATACTGATTGTGGTAATTATAAATGCGGTGGTTGGATTTATCCAGGAATATCGTGCTGAAAAAGCAATGGAAAAGCTTAAGGGTCTTATATCTGCCGAGGCAGTAGTTATACGTGATGGTCATGAACAAAAGGTACCTGCCGGAGAACTCACCCTGGGAGACATCGTACTTTTAGAGGAAGGAGACAACGTCCCTGCTGATCTCAGGATAATTGAAAGCTATGACCTCCTTATAGACGAGTCAACCATGACTGGAGAATCGATACCCGTTGAAAAACATCCCAACACCTTATCTGCAGATGATCATGGTTCGGAAAATATGGCCTTTATGGAAACTGATGTTGCATCTGGCCGGGGAAAGGGAGCAGTTGTTGAGATTGGTATGGACACTGAAATCGGTAAAATCGCAGAAATGATCCAGGAAGAGGAAGAACAAACCCCTCTGCAGCAAAAAATAGCAGGTCTCGGGAAAACTCTGGGTTTACTGGCTGTTCTGGTATGTTCAATTGTATTTGCACTTGAATATTTCCAGGGAACACCCCTGGTAGATACTTTCATGACTGCAGTTTCCCTGGCAGTGGCTGCAGTCCCTGAAGGCCTCCCTGCCATTTTAACCCTTACACTGGCTCTGGGAATGCAAAGAATGGCCAAAAGCAATGCTATTGTCCGGAAATTACTGGCAGTGGAAACCCTTGGATCATGCAATGTGATATGCACAGATAAAACAGGAACACTCACCCTAAATCAGATGACTGTACGCGATGTAAGGGTTAATCATCCAGAGATGGTTTACACCATATCTGCCCTCACCAATAATGCCACCCAATCCAATGGTAAGGTATTAGGGGATCCAACCGACGCAGCACTACTTTTATATGCTGAAGAAAATGGTTATAACCGAAAAGAACTGGAAGAAAAACACCCAAGATTACTGGAAATACCATTGGATAGCACACGAAAGAGAATGACTACTGTAAACCAGATGGAAGGAGATCGATATCTACTGATTAAAGGAGCTCCTGAAGTTCTCTTACAGAGTTGTTCTAAAATCATAGGAAAAGATGATGTTCATCCCATAAAACCCGAAGACACCGAGAAAATAATGAAAGACCTGAATGAAATGACTGGAAATGCACTGCGGGTTTTAGGATTTGCCTATCGTAAACTAGGTTTTGATGAAGATTTGGAAGATAAAGAGGGACTGGAAAATGATTTAATCTTCGTGGGATTGGTGGGTATGATGGATCCACCACGAGAAGAAGCTAAAAACGCCATAGCAACTGCTAAAAAGGCAGGTATAAATGTTGTAATGATTACAGGGGACCATAAGGACACTGCGGTTGCTATAGCTAAAGAGATTGGTATTGATGATGGAGAAGAAATAGTTGCACTTACTGGTTTGGATCTGGATAGACTCAGTGACCCAGAATTTGAAAATATGGTGGATGATGTCCGAGTGTATGCCCGGGTGTTCCCGGAACAGAAGGTGCGCATTGTGGAGACCCTGAAAAAGAAGGGTAATGTTGCCTCCATGACTGGTGATGGAGTAAATGATGCTCCTGCACTTAAAAAAGCAGCGATTGGTGTGGCCATGGGAAGTGGAACCGATGTGGCCAAGGAATCTGCCGACATGCTCCTTCAGGATGATAATTTCGCCACCATTATTAAGGCTGTGCGTGAAGGACGTACCATCTTTGATAACATCCGCAGATTTGTCAGATTCCAGCTTTCCACCAACATCGGAGCCATACTCACCATCACGTCCTCATCTATCCTGGGACTTCCAGTACCTTTCAACCCCATACAGGTCTTATGGATAAACATCATTATGGATGGGCCTCCTGCACAGTCTCTGGGTGTTGAACCACCAGAAAAAGGTGTTATGGAACGACCACCACTCAAAGAAGAGATCATTCCACGTAAAAACCTCCTGAAAATTGTTATAGCAGGAGTGGTTATGACGGTAGGAACCCTTGGTCTGTATTATTACAGTTTATCTGGTGGTGCAGATTTGGTTAAGGCCATGACCATGGCTTTCACAGTTTTTGTCATGTACCAGATATTCAATGTGTTCAACTGTCGTTCGGACCACGGATTTTCCAATAAATTTCTCCTCGTGGCAGTGGGAGCTTCATTCCTCCTTCAGTTAGGAGTAATATACCTACCATTTCTACAGGGAATCTTCAGAACCACTGCTTTAGGTCCCTTTGATTGGGTTCTGGTTCTTTTAATTGCCTGCACCATACTTATCAGTGACTGGCTGGTGGAGAAATTTATCAAATGAATCACTTTTATCAAGTGAATCATTAATTAAAATGGAATCTAAGTAATGAATAGGTCAAATAATGAATAAGTTATGTATGATTTATTCATAAAATTAGGTAAAATGAGGTTGTATTAAATGAATATTTTGGTAATGGCTGGAACCAGTGACGCCAGAAAGATTATCAAAGAACTTTCATCCAGAAAAAATGTTAATATCATGGCCACGGCCACCACCAACCATGGAACAGAACTAGCCAGATCTTCTGGTGCAGATGGAGTTCTGGAAGGACGTTTCAATTCAGAAGAACTGGCAGAAATAATGAATGATAACCAGGTTGAACTTTTAATTGATGCCACCCATCCCTTTGCTTCTGCAGCCACTCGAAATGCCATATTAGCATCGGAAACTTTAAGAGTGACTTATGCACGTTTTGAAAGACCTTCTACTGAAATTCCAGATAATGGACTCATTTATCCAGTTAAATCCTTCAAAGATGCTGCAGTTACTGTTAAAGGGATCCTTAATCAAAATCAGAATGATGATTTTTCAGAGGAAGAAAATCATTCAAGGAATAAAGTTTTACACCTGGCCGGGGTGAACACTCTCCATTATCTCACCTCAACAATTTCACCAGACAAAATTGTGGCCAGAGTCCTTCCCATGGTTTACTCCATTAAAAAGTGTCTTGAACTGGGTATACCTCACTATAACATTGTGGCCATGGAAGGAACATTCTCTCCAGAATTTAATGGTGTTCTGATGAAAGAATTCCAGATAAAAGTGGTGTTAACCAAGGAAAGTGGACAGAGTGGAGGAACCATGTCCAAGATACAGGCATCACTTGATTTGAATATACCTGTTATTGTGGTGATGAGACCAGAAATTGCTGAACTTCAGGGAAAATTAGTTTTTGATGATGTTAAGGTACTGTGTGATAAAGTTCTAGAATAATTTTCATTGGAATTATTAAAATTAAAGAAGAAATTTGTTTTTAGTAGGTCTGATTTTACAAAAAATTGGAAGATTAATGAAATTTGGAAGATTTGAACAAAATATTTTTCTGTTATCTAGAATGGGCTTGAAATAAAATTGTGAAATAAGCCTCAGCTCGCCCATCAGTCATCACGGTTTCAGAGCTCATAGGGTTCATCATTGGCTTAACAGTTGCAATAGTTGTTTGTATGTTAGATAAGTCCTATCAGTATAGTATCAGTTCTATCATCATAATATAAATTTAGTCAAATAATTTTAATTAGTCAAATAATTTTAACAATTATCTTTGGTGATAGATTTGCACGGATATTACTTTTTTTTCATTTTTACTTGATCTTAATAGAGTTCAACAGCACATCTAGTGCAGGTTCAACTTGAGAGTAATAGGTATGTTCCATTGACTCAGTTGAACTTATAATATATGTCTGGTTATTTTCCTTAAATACAACCACCGCAGAGTAGAAATCAGGACCAATCAAAAGAACATCACCCTGCCCAGTGTTTTTAAATACCAACTTTTCCCCCTCTACTCCATTAACTTCAACTGGTTCACGGGCCACCACCTGAAAACGAGGATACTCAGTAGGATAATTACTTACATATCCATCAATAATTTCAGTTGGCTGAAGATCAGTACTGTGAATATAAATTATGGGATAATTGGCATACATTGGCCTTAAACTGGCCAGTTCATCACTGAATTTAGTTTTATCCACTGACCAGTTCTGAGGAACTGTAAAACTGACTAAATCATTTTCATAGTTCCTTTCAGAAGTGGTACAACCAGATATAATAACAATAATGGAAATAAGTCCTACAATTAGAATAAATTTCCATGGTGATTCATTTTTCATAGTAGCACTATTTACAATTTTAAAGATTTATTTTTTTATGTATGATTATTAAAAGTAAAAAGGGAGCGGATGGAACTTATAATCTGATTTTTATTATTCCTAGAAAGAGCAATATAAAACTCAATGTTGTTTTTATTATCTCTTTTTTTATCAATAATTAAATCTGACATCTTAAATTCACCCATGTTATAAACAACCAGATAAATTAAAAATCTTTCTTTTAATATAATTATCTTAAATTATCTTGCTAAATTCATGGTTTAACATTATAATTGTTATAATGGATTTAAAATATCTTAAAACTTAAAATAAGCCAGAAAAAACTTTTCTAAAAATTTAAATATATTTAACTTCAAAAGAAATGGTTATTGAAAATGGATTTATAATCTGGAGAAATGACAATATGAGTGATGTTATAGTATGTCCCCATTGTGGAGCTGAAACACCAAATTTTAACTTTTGCGCAAACTGTGGAAAGCCACTTAAAGATCTCGATGATGAAAAACCGCCTGAAAGTTCATCTTATACTGAAGAAATTATTACAGCTGCACTTACTACATCAGATACCTCAAAAAGTAGGTTCGGTGGTGGTAAACCTAAAAACATCTTTTTCACCACTAACTATATTTTAGAGGATGAAGGATCCAACATAGGGGTTTTTGGTAACTCTATGAGCATGGAATACGGTGGAGATTTAATCCAGGAAGAAATAAACGAAAAAATAGATATAAATGAGATACAACAGGAAAACCCTAATTTAAAGATAATTCCATATGGTGAAATTGAAAAAGCCGAATTTCAAGTTACCCGTTTTCTTGTTTACTTGGAGATAAAGGCACCATCCTTCACACCGAAATACGTTCTTGGGGCTAAAAAATATGGTGACCAATTTTTGAATAAAATCCGAAATCTTCTGGAACCTAAAATCGGTGATAGATTCATAGTAAAATAAAAAAAATTATTTTATCCAAATTTCATTTTTCTAGCACCAATTCGATTTAATCATTTTTTCATCCTTTTAATCTGTATTTGACACTCTTTTTAAAATTAAAAATCTCTTTTATTCATTATTAAACCATTAAACTAATTTATATGAATATTAATTTATCTTATAAGTTAAACAAGGATATGCAAGTTAAATATAAGTAAAATGGTTTTGATTATGAAGAATCCTATTTTACTAGGTTCTAGAAAATATCTCTAAAAAAATAGTTAAGTGGAGTACCAAAGTACCCCAATTTATTTACTCTTTTTCAATAGTTAAGGAGTTAAATAGATACTGACCCATGCATCATCTAATTCTCCACCCGTGGACTCAACAGCACTACTTCCTTCTTGAAGAGTCTCATCTCCTCTTATTAAAGATAATTTCAGCGTATCATTACTGGGTTCCGTTTTTTCAACATGAATTTTTAAACTACCAGTCATGCTGCCTAGATCAATTGTTTGGTCACCTGTGCCTTCTATGGTACGGGTTCCTGATGCGTCAGTGGTTATTGTACCATTCCAACTACCAGGATAACTTACAACAAGTTTAAGTGGAGATGACATACATCCGGATGCAGCCACAACAAAACAAACAAAAAATATTAATAAACCAATTTCAACCTTTTTAAACATCTTTATACCTCCCTACTAAAAATAACACTTACTATTATTCATTTACCTTGGTTTAAAATTTTCTAAACACCAAAATCATTTCCTTAAAGAGAAGAGATGTGTGGGATTCATTATCCCTATGTTACATCTTCTTCGGTCTGTGGAAGATCCTGGAACCAGTGATCAACAACTTTACCCGTCTTAGAATTCACTAAAACTTCGCCCACTAACGCTCCATTACCATATATGGGCACGGTATAAGTGCTCCCGCTTAAGCTGGGAGTTCCAGCCTTGGCGCCAGGTGCATAGGATTGTGCATAATTTTGAGCTATAGTTTTGGCCTGGGATGAAGTTATGTAATCTGTACTTGTACTTGTTGTGGTTTGCTCTTCTCTTTGCACCTGGGTTACATCACTCCCTGAACTTTCATTGGTGG
Organism: Methanobacterium sp.; assembly: GCA_020854975.1. GTDB lineage: Archaea > Methanobacteriota > Methanobacteria > Methanobacteriales > Methanobacteriaceae > Methanobacterium > Methanobacterium ferruginis. Next base: position 5,297 of record JAHKLQ010000218.1, on the reverse strand, counting down.
TTGATGTTGGGGATAATTGATTGGATAATGATTGAAAGGCAAATGCAGTTACACCAATTCCAATAATTATAACTATCACGGATATGATTAAGATGTTCCTACCATGAACCTTGTAGTAGGAATTATCACGAGTGTAAAGATATAAACCAATAATAGCACCTATAATACCACTTAAAATGGCAAGAATATAACCTAAAATTACCAGTACATTGGAGTGTTTTTGTTTTTCATTGTTTTTATCAACAGATACTGTTTGTATATCGTCTGCGGTTAATCTGTTACCACAATTTTCACAGAAAACAGCACTTTCCGGATTTTTAGTGCCGCATTTCGGGCAATACATTTTTTTATACCTCCCTATTTTACATAGCTCCATGATCAAATTAAAAAATACATGGAACTATTCTTTACAAATTATTTTTAGATTAAGAATTGTCATATAAAATGTTTCTGATTCAGGGAAATTTATATAATGAGAATATGTCCAATAAAAAAGTCTGTAGTAAATGAATCTTTTAAAAAAAGGTTTTTGTTTACAGGATCCACATTTAATAAAATTAAAAACTTTTAAGAATTGAATTAAATTTTGATATGAGTTAAAAGTAAAAAATAGGAGAAGATAAGTCTTCAAATAAACTGGATTTTATCCGTACGTAAACGATCCTAATATATTACTTATTCTTCTTTCTATTTTTTTCAAGTAGTTTTTCAAGTAGTTGTCTAGCATAATTTTATCATCCCTGGGATGTAAATCAAGTTGAAAACTATTTAACTGATTCATCTTAGTGAAATTAACAATGATAATTATAAATTGTAATAAATGGGAACCTTTAAGGCTATTTTTGGTATAAAAAATATTTAAAATCATAGTTCAAAGGTTTTCGAGGGACATGATTGATTCTTTGTACTTGAAGGCAGCTTCACCAAGACACACAACTGCGCGTGAATCACATTTTAGACCCCTCTTCAACCCTTCAATCACCTGATCCTGTGTTGCTCCAAGTGTTCCCTCTCTGAATTTTTCCAGTGATCTACTGGTCATTACTATTTTGTCGTTGGGTAAATGTTTTTCTGCTGCTATTCTTGAACTGTTTGATGCTGGAACAACAAAATTTGCGAGTTCAAGTGTCTTTCTGAATATTTCATCATCGCCTGACACACCAGACTCTGATGAAATGGTAACGACGGCAGTCAGTTTGTTATAAACTTTTTTAAGCTCCCGTAGCACGGTTTCAACACCTGCAGGGTTGTGTCCATAGTCAACGATAACGTCCTTTTCATTGAAGGTGAACATGTACTCAAGACGTCCTGGAACCCCTTCAAAACTTTCAACAGCTTCTTTTAAATCCTCAAGAGGTATCTTGAAAAAATCAACAGCCCCTGCAACAGCCCCCATAATATTGTAAATGTTGTGGAGACCCATGATCTTTGGATTTAGCTTCATAGAACCATGGGGTGTTTTCAGTGTAAAGCCACTTTCATTTATATCTGTTGCCAGATAATTAGGTTCGGACCTTTTAATTCCACATTCGCACTCGTAGTAACCAACACCTGATATGGTCTCATCAATGAAAATTTCACGGCCGCACCAACATTTTTTCACACCTTTCACTGTGGATTGGGAATCCACACCAAAACTTACAACATTAATACAGTTTTTAGACTTGATCAAGCCCCAAAGGGTTGGATCATCTGAGTTCACTATTAACTGTTTATCTTTCAGGTATTCAATGAAATCTCCCTTTATGTTTGCGTAGCTTAAAAAGTCATGATCTTTGTCAAGGTGATCAGGAGTAATGTTAGTAATAATGCCACAGGAAGGTTTTGAGCGTTTTATCATCTGTTTAAGATCTTCTGGAACTCCGAAGGTTCCAGTTTCAAGTACTGCCACATCTCCATTGAGCCTTCCCTGTAAAGGTGGTATGTAATCAATGTTTCCCTGAAGATCTCTGAAACCATGTTCTGTTGGTTCCAGACCAGCAAATCGGCATATGCGTTTTAACAGGGTGGTTGTGGTGGTTTTACCGTTGGTTCCGGTGATACAGATAACTGGTTTATCTGGCTTAATCCACCTCAAAATATCCTCAACTTCTAAAATGTTTGTTCCACTTTCTTTTATCTTCTTAAAGAGTTTTGAAGTTTTTGGAAGGCTTGGTGGGGGTATTAGGTAATCTGATTCAGTTAAAAATGACTCAGGATGGCTTGAAAAGTATATGGGGGGATTGTACTTTTTTAGGTAGGGCTCTAATGTGTACCTGAATCTGCACTCATCTTCAGGTTTTATATCTGTGCAGGTCACATTGAGGCCATGGTCCATGAGCACCCTTGCAATGAGGTTCCCAACCACCCCACAGACGCCCACAACTCCGTATGTGCTCTCATGGGAGTGGTCCTTCATTATCTGGTGATTCTTTGTTGTTGCTGGATGTGTTTTATTTTTCATGTTATCTGGGTTTGCTCATGTTTTCTGCAGTTTTAATCATATTTTTTGCATCCTTCTTCTATTCCGGACATCATCTTGAACTTAGTGCTGTCATAGCTAGTTATTGCACCGGGGCCCACATGTATTATAACATCACCAGGTTTTGAATATTTAATTGAAAGTTTTCCTGCAGTTTTTAGATAATCAACTCCAATTTTCAGTACATTTGGGTCTTTAACTCCTTTAAAAGTCTCAGGAATAATATGTCTCTCCAATCTGTCCATTGTTTCATTGTATGCGCTACAGATCATGACATTTGCATATCTGGCAACCACTTCTCCAAGTTTCTGCTTGTCTCGAGAGTTTGCTGTGTCAAAATTTTCCACTAACACAATGAGGTTCCGGTCTGGAAAAAGACTGAGGGTTTTTATAAATCCTTCAATCACATGAGATGGATCGAGGTAAACCTCTCTTCCTTTATAATCTCCAACGTATTCCAAGCGTCCTGGAACTCCATTGAACTTACTTAAGCCTTTTTCAATGGATTTTTCATCCAAACCGTAACACAGTGCAGCAGTGGCTGCACCTATTGAGTTTTCAAGGTAATATCCAAAGGGTTTAAACAGGGCTTTAATTTCGCCAGATTCATTGCAGGATACGTGGGGAACTCCTTCTAGGTTATACTTCAATCCCAATGTGCCATTTTCAAAGTAACCTGAGACCTGGCATTTAGAATTTTCATATTCAGGAGTTTCGGATTTTTTAGAAGTATTATCTGAGTTGGACCCTTGAACATTAGAAATTTCTGAAGTGAATTCAGGTTCATTAAAACAGTAAAACACTGTATCTTTTAAATCATCTATATATTTCCTGCAGGGTGCACCTGCAACCAGTAAGTCGCTCGAACAGCTTATCATACGCTTTCTAGCTGCATATTTTTCCATGGAGTCTTCAAATTCATCAAGGTGGTCAATGTAAATATTTGTAAGTACAGCCACCTTAAGATGAACCTTGAACATTATCCCTAAAGTTCCATGGGGTATTTCAAGCACTGCAATATCATTTTCTTGGGGAAGACTATTGACTATTCCATCGATTATGGTTTCGCTTAAAAGGTTACCCATTCTGGAGGAACACATCCAAACATTGTACCCTGCGTTTTTAAATATTTCAGAAATTGCGTGGGTGGTGCTGGTTTTACCAACGGTCCCTGTTGTTCCTATAATATCTATGCCTATCTGATCGTTGATTATATCTGATACATCTTCGTTACTAATTAACTTTAATTCATTGTTTTCTATGTTACTGGTTATTTTTTCCATAACTGGGGCTTTTTTGGGTATTACAGGTGAAACATATACGGAGTCTACACCACTAAAATCTGGAGTTTCCAGACCAAGCTGTAAGTTCACTCCCTCTTTTTCCATTTTTATAAGGGTTTCTTGCACTTTTTCAGGGAATTCTTTCAGATTTTTACTGTCTGTGATCCTTACATTATTACCCACGTGGTTTAGAATCCTTGCAACAGGACGTCCTGCGTTACCTGCACCTACAACTACACAATTCACAATAAAAACTCCCCTTTTTTGATTTTAAGGTTGATCCCATTTAATACCATGGTTTGGTGATGATAATAACCTTTTTTAAGGTTTTTAATTTCTATTATGTTGGATTCATTATTCATAGCGCAACGCCTCGGTTGGTGACAGTCGGAAAGCTCGATATGTGGGGTAGATTCCACATATTATGCCCAAAATTATTGCTACTAAAAATGTTTCTAGGAATAGGTTAACTGAAAATGCTGGTTGAATTTGGGGGTATAATCTGAGCTGTGCTTATTATTTTCACAATATTTACTCCAATAACTATACCTCCAATGGCAGCTAAGAGTGCTAATACAACAGATTCGCCCATTATCATGGTCAATATTCTCTTTTTGCTCTATCCCACTGCTTTTAAAACTCCGAGTTCTCTTGTTTTGTCCACAACTGATTTTTCCATGGTTACCATTACCACGATACTGCCTATTAGCAGGTTAAGGGGTGAGACAGCCCAAAAAGCTGCTTTGATGGCTTCAAGCCTGTTATTCATCCTATCCCTTCCTGTTTTCCAGTGAGACTTCCTAAACTCAGTATGGTGGCTACTTTTATTGTTATTCCAAGAATTGTCAGTAAACTTCTGGTTTTGTTTCTTGAAATGTTTTTTAGACTACCTTCGAAATTTCATGCCCTATAGTCTAAAATACGCTTTAAAAATAGTTTTTCCCAAATGATGCCCGAGTTATACCAATTCTATTCACATTTAGCCAAGGTTTATAAGTTTTTTTTGATAAGTCAATAGATATTTCCCCACTCCCAAATCCCTAATTTGGAACTAAACATGATTAAAACAGAAAAAACCAGAATACTTACTGTATTTTTAGCAGGGTTAATCACAACATTAGGCTATAACTCAAAAACAGCTTTACAAAAACTTTCCGAAACATGAAAAATCTAAGACTCTAAAAGGATTATATTTCTAGGATTAACTTTTAATAGAATTAAAAATTTTTAAAAATCAAATTAAACATCAATGTTAATTAAAAATAAAAAATAGGAGGATATAAACCTCCAAATAAACTGGATTTTATCCGTACATCACTCCAGTTTCTTTTCGTATTTCTTCGTCACGTTCCATGCCAATGATCTTATCCACGGCATCCAGGAAGTCGTTCATGACCACAATTGGTCTTTCCTCCCGTATAGCGAACATACCTGCTTCGGTACAGATGGCTTTAAGATCTGCTCCAGAAGCACCCTCACTGAGTGTGGAAACCAGTTCTATATCCACATCTTCCTCAAGGTTCATGTTTTTAGTGTGGATTTTAAGAATTTCT
>JAHKLQ010000008.1 GCA_020854975.1 Methanobacterium sp. | reverse complement strand
ATATTGCCTCCCAAACCGCGAATATAATTTTGGTAGGAAATGATTGCCACCAGGACGATAACTATGATACCTCCCAGGATCATTATATATTCAGCAGAGGTCTGGGCTGTTTCATCTTTTAATATTCCAATCTCCATCATTCTCATTAGTAACACTTCCCTAATTATGTAATTCCCATGAGAGCAGGGCCCAATGTTCTGACTACGAAAAATATTCCATAAGCCACAGGAACTAGAGCTAATGCAAATTTAACTCCTTTCTTTGCACTACCATAGAGAACAATTCCCATTAACAAACCGGCGATTATGGAGTGGATTATGATATATCCTGTTGCTCCAGTTTCAGCAGCACCCAGTAGGGGGTTGGTTTTTCCCAGGGATTCAATGAATGAGGAGTAAGTCATGATCATGCCCAGTGCAAATGGTGCGGCAATGATGGCAGCTATTAACAGGAACATCACTGACATCATGACATTAGCTTTTCTTTCCCTTTGCAATGCTAAAACAGCTCTTAAATCTTCTGCAACAGTTTCGATAACATCTGCAAGGCTTCCCCCCACTCTTCTGCCTTCTATGATCATTCTGAATGTTCTGTCCAGTGTTTTGGATTTCAGGCGTTCACTCATACCAATGAGGGCATCTTCAAAGGTACTTCCTATTTTTATCTCAATCACTGCCCTTTTCAGTTCATCTACCAAAGGGCCTTCTCCATGTTTGGAGATATCCTCCATGGCAGTTTCAACACCAACCCCTGATCTAAGGAGTGATGAAATCTGTCTTAAAAAGTCAGGAGTGCCCTGTTCAATGGCATCCACCCTGCGTTCCATCATAAAAAATATCCAGATGAATATAATGGCTCCAGGAGCAACAAAACCAAGAATAAGTCCAATTAATGGATTCATTCCTAAAAAAACAAATGGTATGACGACTATCAGGCCCAAAACTATACCTGAACCTATGATCAGGGTTAAAAGATCAGATGCCTTAACATACATTCCGGAACGAATCAATATTTCCTGTAGGCGAACCAGATACTTGTCTGGAAAAATGTTATCAATGCTATTGGATATGGGGGATAGTACGGAAGGTATGATAGCCATTTTCTCACCTTTTTTTATTAGTTATAAATTATGGCTTTATATAATATATTATTATATTGTATATATGGTTATACTTTATTACACTCTAATCTAAGTTAACTCTTACGATTTTTTGTTCTTAGGATATTGTAGCATTTTTTTGAAATTGTTTCCAAATTAATTAATAGGCATTCAGTGGTTAAGTGATAATTCTCGGGGGATGCTGGTTAAAACTTTCGCCCGGTTTTTAATTAACACCATATCTTCTACTCTAATCCCAAATTTTCCTTCCAGATATATTCCAGGTTCAACAGTGATTACCATCCCTTTTTCAAGTTTTTCATCACTTTTCAGTGATAAAGATGGTTTTTCATGGATTTCTAATCCCACACCATGTCCAGTAGAATGAATAAAACATTCTCCATATCCATATTCTTTGATAACATCTCTTGCTGCTTCATCAACATCAGATGCTTTTACACCGGGTTTCATGATTTTTATAGCTTCTTTTTGGGCTTCTAAAACTATGGCAAGGATTTCTTCCTCTTTTTGATTTTGGATTAGAGTGCGTGTGATATCAGATGCGTAATTCTGATAAAACGCCCCCCAATCTATCATTAATGGACTTTCCAGTTTTTGGGATGATGCAGAGGCATGTGGAAAGCTTGATCTGGGTCCTGAGGCCATAATTGTTTCGAAAGATGGTTTGATGGAGCCTGCTTTCCGCATATTATACTCAAGCTGAGCTGCCAGATTATTCTCACTCAGGGAAAAGTCAGAAAAATCCATTTCCTTAAAGGAATCTTCCGCAATTTTGATAGCTCCTTCTATTTTTTGAATTTCTTTTTTTGATTTAAATACTCTAAATCTTTCAATTACATCTGTAAGCTCTACCTGGAAATCTTCCCCTAATTTCTGGTATGTGCCAATACTCATGGACTTTTCTACACCCATTTTACCATGTAGAGTCTCTTTCAATGATTTTTTAACTTCATCCACAGATTTAAATTCCACCACAGGAACACAGGATTCTTGCTGTGCTTCTTCCATATCCATTTTTGAGGAAAATAGTAATGGTTCTTCTTTTATGATTAAAACTGATGCACTGGTGGGTTTAAAACCAGTTACATATGTTATGTTCTCGGGTTTTAGGATAAATAATGAGTCCAATGTTTCCTGGTGCATGGTTTGTATTAATTCATCTATTTTCATGTTTTGAACCTGTTAAAATCTTATATTATAATTACAAAAAAAATATAAAAGTTAATTCATTGTTTTTTTGAGTCATTTTTCTATTTTTTCTAAGTTTTCCATTATTTTGATAGCGAGTTTTTCCATTATTTCTTCAGGAACTTCTTTTTTTATAGGGAGGGGTATATGTCCAAAATCAGGATCCTGAAAATGTATTCCCTCAAAATCTACTGGATCGCTGTATCGTGGTATGAAATGCCAGTGAATCTCTGGATTAGGGTTTTTATTCCTGAAAACGGCGTTCTTAAAGCAACTCCAGTTATATAATGTAGGATGGAACGATTCATCTAAGGATTTTTCTAATTTTCGCACTACACTTGCAAAATCAATCCATTCTTCATCTTTTACTTGAGATAGATCTTGACAGTGTCTTTTAAGAGCTACTACACCAGTTCCCAGGTAACGTTGACTTGGTGCAAGATAAATATTCCAGTGAGCAGTTTCCCAGATGAGTTTACCATATCCTCCGCTAATTTGACAATATTCGCAACTGAGATCCATAAAAAATCATATCCATTATACCATTACTAACCATCGGGTTTTGAAGTTATGTTATTGTAACCATCCTGTTTTTTTAGTCTTATTTAATTCTCATTTACTCTCTTTGGTGTTGTTAATTCATTATTTATTCATTGTATTATGTCTATATTATTTCTATTAGTTATTTCTATAGAACCATCATTATAGATGGTTATCAAGTTGTTCATGTACCAAGAGAAAATAAGAAATCTGTTTATATGCTAGTAAAAACCCATTGAATTGATTATATGCACTATTTTTGCACATCCAGATTTTCACACCCATTAAGGGTAACAAAAATTATATAAAACGTTTTTAGGAATGATTATGAATTAGT
>JAHKLQ010000176.1 GCA_020854975.1 Methanobacterium sp. | reverse complement strand
CACAGGAGCCCTTGCCTCAGAGTACCAGAAATCACGTATTGATAACCTTTGTCAGGAGGTAGGATTGGAGTCTCATGCACCGTTATGGCACCAAGATCCTGAAGAGTACATGCGAGAGGTCATTGACCTGGGATTTGAAGTGATGATCACCAGTGTAGCTGCAGAAGGCTTGGATGAATCATGGCTAGGTAAAACAATTGATTATGATCTATTAGCTGAATTAAAAGAGCTCCATGAAAAATATGGATTACACCTGGCATTTGAAGGTGGAGAAGCAGAAACTTTAGTTCTTGATGGTCCAATTTTTAAGGAGCGACTTCATATCCTGAGTTCCAAAAAGGTTTGGACTGTGGACAGTGGCTATGTGGTTATTGAAGACGCTATTTTAAAAGAAAAAAGTTAAAAAAAGTTTTTCAGTAAATCCTTAATTAAATTACAAGAAATTATAGAATAAAATCTAACAATTTATAAGAAATATTATTAACCACTTAATGGTCACATAACCAACCTATAAACTCTTCCGGATCCTCTGTTTTAATTACAAGTTCGATTTCTCCCAGAGGAGATAAATCATCATCTACCAAATTGATTTTTCCAGCGTAAGCTGCCTGTTTACTTAATTTTAAGTTAATCCGTTTAGTGGTACTGTCCAATCCTTTAAGGAGCATTTTACGGGCAGTATCCCTGATCTGTGTTTTTTCCAGGAACTCCTTAAAAGGGCATAGGCAGGAAATGTCACCGGTAACTGTCACCTGATCCTCAGATATCACCAGATCATCATAGTCAAATATGTTAGAAAGTGCCCCAATAACCTTTTCCAGGTCTTCTGTAGGATTTACATCTGTTTTAGCTTCCATTTTGCAGTTCATTTTTAAGTATACTCCGTGTGATGTTTTTTAATTTACTTATACCGCCCTCATTAACAATCATGAAATCAGAACAGGCAATTACTTCCCCAATACCAAATTTAAGTTCTCTTTTATCTCTTTTCAGGGCTTCTTCCAATTCACCGGAATCATCAGATCTCATTCTTTTTTTAAGCCTTAGAAAACGTGTTTTCGGAGCAGAATGAACAGCTATAACAATGAAATTTTGGAAATTCTTTTTGAATATTTCAACTTCCCAAGGGCTGCGAATACCCTCAATAAGAAATAATTGGGATTTATCTTCATGTAAATTATCATTACTAGAAGAATTCTTTATTATATCCACACAACGTTCCGCAACCACAAATTCTCCGTGTTCCTGGCGCAGTTCAACTGCCACTTTCCCTGGGTCTTCGTTCCTTCTCTGGGCTTCATCCCGGATAACATCACCCATACGCACAACTTTCATTCCCATTTTCTCTGCCACTCTGGAAACAATACTTTTACCAGATCCGGGCATTCCTGTAACTCCAATTACCTTCATAATCTTCACATCTTAATTATTCAACTCTTTTTAAAATGTTGGGCTATTAAATTCAGGGATTCAGAAATATTCTCTTTATTATCAAATTTTTTAACTAGTTCTTCAAGTTCTTCCCGGGAGCATTCTTTGAGTTTTTTCATTTCCTGAATTAAAAGTGGTATAGCCCGTACCAAGTTATCAACAATGGTTATGGATGCAGTTTGAGCAGTTCGGGATAATGGATTTAAGTCAATGGTTATGACCTTTTTACCGGATGCAACCAGTGCCTGTGCACGGTCACCATCCTCCAGAGGCACCAGAACCACGTCAGCCTGATGAACACCCTGGGGATGGGCTCGTGATCTGGGGCCTTCCAATCCTTCCACAGAAACATGTTCATCTCCTTCTTTACCCAGGACCTCTTTTGCACCTGCTTTTTTCAGTAATTCCTCAACTTTCACAACCCTTTGAGGAGTGCGATAGAATAAATTAATTTCTATCCTGGCAGAAAGTAGATGAGCTAATTTGACCACATCCTCTGCAGCCAGAACAGCAGTATTCCCATTAACAGATATTACTGGAATTTTAGCAAGTAAAAGTGTAGCACTTGCAGCTTCAATGGCTTTCATGGCAGGAAGAGATGTTTTCTCACCAAGAATATAATCAAATGCTTCACCTCTGCCATGGGCAATGAGAGCAGTGTCAGCGAGGATTCCCTCCTTAAAAGCCTGTGCCATTTTTTCTCTTAATACAAGAGAATGGTAACGAGGATGGTTTGGGGATATTTCATGCATGGTAAACTTCCATTACTCTTTTTTTTTATTGGATTGGTGTTTTACTAAAAAATTAACACGTGTACTATTTTTTTTAATCGAGTATATTACCATAATTTATTCAATTTTTTAATGTAATATGACGTTATATGTCATAAACAATTTTTTAATCACAAATTAAAACCAGAAATGGTTAGATTTTATTTATTGTTTCCAGTATACTTATTGGTTTGTTCCCACTGTTACTAAATAGCTTTTGTTCAGTCTTTAACTTCACTTCATCACCAGTAGTTGCACCATAATTGTTATCTACAACGTAAATGTCTGGTTTAACATTGGTACGGATGTCATATTCTACTTTGACGTAAGCTAAGTTTTCTCCAGTTTCAATAACTACTCCATAAGTAAAGTCGCGATGGTACATGATCCTGAATAAAAGGTAAACCACGACCACTGCGATAATTGCGAATATCAGAATAGTTAATGAGGGGAAGTAACTGAAGGAAAATGCCATAACCAGATTAGTGTTGGTACCCACCAAAACCAGAATAATGCCCACTGCTATGTACATTAAGAAAAAATCCCGGTATGCTGGGAATTCTGAACCGTACATGAGTTTAACCCGTGTGAAAAGAAGATAAATAATATATCCTACTAATAAAATCGCTAAAATTGCGTAAAGGATGAAAGATAAAAAATTGAAGAGGTATATTACTGATACAATAAGGAAGGCTGCTGATAGTAACTGAAGGCGGAATATGGTGTCTTCCTTTTCTTTTGAAGTGAATGGTGCTGCAATGAGGAGGACATCCGACTGTGATTCTTCTGAGCTGACTTTATGATTTTTGGTAGAATTATGGGCGTGTTTCTGTGAAGGAGTTACATTTCTTTCAGTAATTTTGGAGGTTTTTTCATTACTCCCCAGATTATCCTTCACCTTGGAAACATTTTCCTTAATATTTTCAGTGTCTATTTTTTCCTTAATACGATCCCGGTTAAGATTAATATTGCGGAGTTTCTGAGGAATTTTAGGAATAGCCAGGATTACTGCACCTATAAATGAGAAAAATCCTAGAATATAATCTCCTAATTTACTGAACATTCCCATATTTTTACCACTTTTGAATTTTTAGAATTTGGATTTATTATAATGTAAAATAAATAATTATAAATAATTATTGATTTCTGGAAATTTAAAGTTTCATTATTGTATAATTAAATGTATACTTATTGATAGCTTTTTATCAGTCTATTACCTGGATTATTGTCTTTTATTTTCAGTGGCTTATGGTAATGGATTTACTTGTAGTAGAGTTTGTAAGTGGCCATTCTATGGTTACAGTATGCCATCCTTGGTTGTAATCCGGATTGTTGATAGTAACATTGTAGTTGACAGTGGCATTAACAAACTTATATTGGTTTTCAGATAATGTAACGTTCATTCCAATAACCTGGTCAATACTTTTTAGCGTCATAGTTAAGGGTATATAAACATTCACTGTTCGTTTTGCACCAGGACCATTAGCATAAACCAGGTCAACAGCATTAGCTATGGTTTGAACTGCGTTTTTTGTATCAGATGTTCTTGAAATATCCATGGTAGAATTTACCGAAGAACCCACCATGGGCAAGGTAACTGTAGCCAT
>JAHKLQ010000102.1 GCA_020854975.1 Methanobacterium sp. | reverse complement strand
TTATAATCCATTTGACTGCATTCAAATCATAATCCATGTGATCAGCACTCAAGTTATAATTCATGGGACAGTCCCACCATTTCCTCCACTTTCAGGTAACCCTTATCCTCCATAAACTTCAGAAGGCCGTTATTTATTTCCCGGAAGATTTCCAGCCCCCGGTACATGATTGCAGTTCCGATCTGGACACAGGTAGCTCCAGCATATAAAAATTCCACCACATCCCGGTAATCCCGGATTCCTCCCACACCCATTATAGGTAGGGGGACTTCCTGGTGCACCTGGTAGACACAGCGGAGGGCTATGGGTTTTATGGCTGGACCGGACATTCCCCCGAAACGGTTTGCCAGCACGGGCCGAGCAGTTTCCAGGTCGATTCTCATACCTGGACCCAGGGAGTTGATGAGAGTCAGGGCATCGGCACCTCCACTTTCTGCTGCTCTAGCTATTTCCACAATATCGGTTACATTGGGGGTTAATTTAACTATCACCGGGGATTTAACTGATTTTTTGACCTCCTTCACGATTTGGGTGGTTAAATCCGGATCTTGGCCTATGGATGCTCCGCAGCCTTCCATGGCATGGGGACAGGATACGTTGAGTTCCAGGGCATCTACCAGGTTGTCCACCTGGCTGGCTATCTGGGAGAATTCTTCTGGTGTGGCACCATAGATGGATGCCACCTGAGGAACGTTTCCCTCCAGTTTTTTCAGTTCCCCCTGGAACGTTTTCACACCCGGGTTGGACAGTCCTATGGCATTGATTATTCCCCCTTCCACTTCTACAGTGGTGGGGTTAGGGTATCCCTTGTTGGGTTCAAGACCAAAGGATTTGGTTACTACTCCCCCGGCTCCATTATTAGCTGCCCAGTTTAGGGATGATGACGTGCTTCCCAGCACCCCTGCCGCTAAAAGGGTGGGGTTTCTCATTTTCATCTGGCATATTTCCACTTCCAGCATGATTACACCTTAAGTTAGAAGGTTTAAATCCTTTCAAGTACACATTAAATTCTATGAAGTGTTATGTAGTTGGTTGTTTTGCAGGCTTCTTGGCCTTAGATGATGATTTTAACCTCCTGGATTATGAACTTTTCCCACCTGAAGAACTCATGGAAAAATGGGACGAAACACAGGAAAAGGATGTTAATCCTGATGAAAAGCTTCTTTTAGATAAAGTAGGGAAATTGTGTGATGAAATCATAATTGAAACCCGTAAAAGTAGTTACACTTACAGTAACCTTAAATATAACTCTAAATTTACCTTCCAAATCCCCAGTAAAGGTGGGGATTATCTTCGATCCCATCTGGGAGAAGTTCTCCTGGAAACTGGTTTTCTGGATTCTGTTGAAGAGTTAGAGGATGTTGTCCGTAATTTAGCCATTCAGATCACTGAAAGGAAGCTTAAAGAGTCTTCTGAATCTGATGATCTGTTGCTTATCCAGGCTATCCATGCTATGGATGAGTTGGAGGAAGCAGAGGTTAAACTGATGGAAAGAATCCGAGAATGGTATCCCATCCATTTTCCTGAGTTGGAGGAAGTACGGGATCATGCCCATTACGTGGAGTTGGTGGCCGAGTACGGGGACCGTGAGTCCATTATAAATGCAGGGGTTCTGGATCTGGATGGAAGTGTTAGTCTGGGTGCGGATTTATCTCCTGCTGATCTGGAGGTGATCCAGGGATTTGCCCGTACCATTAAATCCATCCAGGACTCTAAAAAGTCCACTGCAGACTATGTTGATGGTAAGATGGAGGAGATGGCACCTAATTTGAGGGATCTGGTGGGTGCATCGTTGGGGGCAAAGATCATCGCCCATACTGGTGGTATTAAACGGTTGGCTCTACTTCCATCCAGTACTGTTCAGATTTTAGGGGCGGAGAAGGCGCTTTTCCGTCATCTTAAGACTGGGGAAAGACCACCCAAACATGGGTTGATCTACCAGCACCCGGATGTTCGTGGCTCCAGATGGTGGATACGAGGTAAAGTAGCTAGGGCACTGGCTGGTAAGATCAGTCTGGCTGTTCGGAAGGATTATTTCAGTGGAGACTATGATCCATCAATTAAGGAAGGGTTCCAGGAGAAACTGGTAGGAATAACTAAGGAGCATCCTTTCCCTAAAAGGACTGAGAAGTCGAAAAAGAAGAAGAAACAGGGAAAAAAGAGAAAAAAGAAAAAAGATAAGTTTCGTTATAAGAAGGGCCAGTACCAGTATTAAATTGGCAATGCAGATTATTATAAGAGAATATAGGTGATAATGCACTAGAATCATCTTAAAAAAACCAATTATATTTTTTTACCATGAGATGTTAATTAGATGTGTATCTTGTACTGTTTTAATGAGGTTTATGATGACTCCTTTTATTATATGTCAAGTAGGTAGTGCAAATTGTTGACATGGTGGCATTAGTATCCATAATATCTAGTGTTTTTGCAATTATTCTAGCAGTGTATGCTCTCTTAGTTTTCCCATAGTTGAATAACAACTAAAGAATAAAATTTCATCATTTCTACAGGAGAGTACTAATCTGTTTAGACCGGCCGGATACTACATTTAAAGAATAAAATCAGTCCACAGAAGATTAAATAATTAATTTATATATTCATATAATTCCCATAAAGACTTTGAAATTTTCTACAGAAGATAAAGTAATTCTTTAAATAAATTAACCTGTTTTAATTAATATATTCGCTTCTACAGGAGATAAAAATTTCATTCTACAGAAGAGTCTAGTATATGAGAT
>JAHKLQ010000116.1 GCA_020854975.1 Methanobacterium sp. | reverse complement strand
TAGGCAGCAACATAGGATATGAGGTCCAATATTTTTTTATCTTTAAGGGCAATTCCACCTGCGGAGTAGGGAATGTATCCCATTTTATGGGGGTCTATGGTGATGGAATCTGCTTCACCGAAGGCTTTATAGGAATCGTAAAGTAATTTCGAGGGATAGTTTGTATCATCATCAAATACTCCTTCCTTAAAGACACGTTTTTTCAGGGTTTCATATTCCATAAACTCTCCATTTTCATCCAGATACAGACTCCGGGAGTAACCACCATAGGCAGCATCCCAGTGAAGATAGAATGATATTCCTTCTTTTTCATATTCATTGCGTAGTGCAGCTATTTCAGCTAATTTGTCAATGGCACCTTCTTCAGTGGTTCCAGCCACTCCCACCACACCTAAAATGGGTACTTTTCGCTGGACATGGTCATCAACAATGTTTTTAAGCACATCTATGTCCATGTGGTAATCATCATCCACTTCCACTTCGATTAAGTTTTTCTGACCAATACCCAGTACGTCTGCAGCTTTAACCCAGGAATAATGTTTTGATTGGGGGACTAACAGAACCCCAAGTTTTCCTTCACTGGCCCCCACACCACGAGCTGATTCCTGTCTAACTTTTTCAAAATCTCCCTTCTCTTCTACCGAGGTGATTAAGTCCAGGATTTTGCTGGGAGGTAGGTTGAGAAGTTGCCAGTCATCCATATTTCCCACAAGTTCGGGCATAACCTTCTTCACAGCCAATGGAAATGATTTCAGGTTACGGGCCAGCCAGACTGCTTCATAATTAGCTACTGTTCCGTCAGTGGTTATATGTCCCCAGGTTGTTTGAGGATCATATCCCAGCATGGTAGCCATATCCATACCAGCTTCTAATTCCATCTGGGATGTGGCCACTGAGGATTCATAGGCCACATTATTTGGATTATAGAGAATGGTGGCCATGTAGGCCAGGTTGGCCACCATCAGTGTGTCACTGTTCATATGTCCCAGGTAACGCAGGGAAAACCAGGGATCAGAACTGGTCTTCAGTCTGGAAGAAAGTTCTAGGAGAACCTCGGTGGTACGGTCCAGAGTGTTTTGAAAGGACTTACTGCGCATTTCCTTAGGATCCAGCACTTCTTTATCTTCTGGATGGAAATCCCGACGCCAAAAAAGGTGTTCATCCATTAAAAAATCAAGAGTATCGACAAAATAATCACGATTCTCAGATTTAGGTCCTAAAAACAGTGCTTTAACTTCCATATCCCTATCTTTAACTGTTTTTTCATTTTTTCCCATTAAAATCCCCTCCTATTGTATCATCCTTTTTTATCATATTTGGTTTAATCATTCTCTATCTACTTTAATCATTCCTCATCTGGCCAGGATTCTGGTTTCCAGCTTGGTTTGCGCAGGGCATGGATGATAACCGGGATCAATGTCGTTACAATGGTTCCCAATAAGAGGAAAGCAACGTACTCTGTGCTGGTTAATCCAGAACCACTGATCTGGCTTGGTGGGAACAGGGCCACCACAAAAAGGAATACCATGGCAATGAATCCCCAGGCCCCCACAATCCAGGCTCCGGCTTTCCCTCCGGGTATGGTGAAAGAACGTGGAACTTTTGGCTGTGAGTATCGGAGTTTAATCAAAGCAGCATACATGAAAAGATACATTACAATGTATATAGTGGTGGTCAGGGCGAATAACATCCAAAAGGAACTGTTAACCCCTCCAGGTAATACAACGTAAACTATGCCCCAGAAGGTTATGATAACTGCCTGTAGGATCATCATATTAACCGGCATTTTGTTTTTGTTTTCTTTTTGCAGTATTTTGGGAAGGTTTCCATCCTGAGCAGTTACCAGCAATCCTCGAACTGGGCCTAAAATCCATGAAGAAGCCTGACCTACGGCTCCTATTGTGATCATGAGGGCTATTATGGAGGTGATTATGCCTAGTCCGAATATTTTTTCAAAGGCCTGCATTATACCAGATAAAAGGTTGGTGGCTCCGGCAGGGACTAGTAACATGACAAGAAGTGACCCTATAATACTAATAGCCACTAAGATAACTCCCATTATCAGAAGACCCAGGGGATAATTTTTTCCCACATTTTTAATTTCCTGGGAGTGGACTGCGGTCATTTCCACTCCTATGAAAAGAAATACAAAGGTTACCAGAAGGGATATGTTGTTTATATTGCTGAAATCCGGGATGAAATCACTTAAAGTTGGTGTTAGTGTGAAGGCCACGGGTTGTCCTGAAAATACGTACCATAAGCCACAGATTATTAAAATTGCTGAAGGAATAAGTACACCTATGGAAACGAATAATGATGAGATTCGGGTGTAGGTTTTAAGTCCTCTGAAGTTAAGGAAGGTGAATACCCACCAGACTATGATGATTACCAGGAATTCATACAATTTGTTATTGGCCAGGGCAGGGTTTATGGCATAGGCGAAGGTGGCAGCAACGAAGGATAACACTCCCACAAATCCAATGGTCATCTGAAACCATTGTAACCACACTGCAGTGAATCCCCATCTTTCACCAAAAGCTTCCTTAACCCATAAATAAACTCCCCCTGTTTTGGGCCAGCCTGTTGCCAGTTCTGCTGATGTTAATGATGCAGGGATAAGGTAAAGAATAATGGCCAATATGGAAAAAGCAATTAATTGCCATTGAACTAATGCCATGCTTGGAAAATTACGAATACTCATTATTGCACAAAGAGTAACTAAAACAAAACCCATCAAACCCATTTTATAAATATTTTTGGAAGATTTATCCTTTCCATTCTCATTCATATATTTCCCCTCTATACTGGCTAAAATTAATTAAAAGAACCAGTATATAATTTATCTTCACACATATATAAAACCCCGGGCAATTATGGTGATAATTCCCCCAAAACCTGGATTTTAAGGGGTTTATAAGGAATTAATTTGAATTTTCTATGGTTTCTTTAATCCTTTTAGTGTTCACTATTTTCTAGGTTGGTGATTTGAAATTAAAATAAAGATTAAGATTTTATTAATTTTATTGGGCCTTGTTACCTATTCCAAGAATTATATTAAATAGGGCACTGAGTATTACTAGATGGGCGATCTGAAGGGGAATTGTATTATGATTGAATATTAGGGGTTTTAGAGTTTAAAATTGAAAAATAAAGTAATGAAATATTATGGAAAAAAAGAGGGAATTTTAATAAATTGTAGTTATTATGACCAATTTCAAGATGTGATCACGGTCTCTGTGTAGGTTAAATAATCATGCCCTAACTGCAACACCCTTTTCCTTCAAGTACTCCTTCACCATAGGCACTGGGTACTCATCAAAGTGGAAGATACTGGCAGCTAAAGCAGCATCTGCTTTACCTTTGGTGAGAGCTTCATAGATATGTTCTGGATTACCTCCACCACCAGAGGCAATTATGGGAATATCCAGCATTTCACTCATAGTCCTATTAAGGGGGAGATCATAACCATCCTTGGTACCATCCCGATCCATACTGGTTAAGAGAATTTCACCAGCCCCACGTTCTTGACATTCCATAGCCCACTTAACAGCATCTATTCCAGTGAATTCTCTTCCACCATAGATGCTGCAATCATACCAACAGTAACCCTCTGGTGTTTCAATTATAACATGGTCATCATTCTCTTTAGGATCCTCAATGTAACGGCGTTTGGCATCTATTCCAATAACACAGGCCTGACTCCCCACCACTTTAGATGCTTCGTTGATGAGGTCTGGGTTGTGTATGGCGGCAGTGTTGGTGGAACATTTATCTGCCCCTGCCTTGAGCATGTTCACATAATCCTGGGGCTTCCTGATACCACCTCCTACACAGATGGGGACGAACACATTCTCAGTGGTGGCCTCTATCACATGGGCCATGGTCTCTCTACGCTCATGGGAGGCGGTGATGTCCAGGAAGACTATTTCATCTGCTCCGTCTTCATAGTACTTGGTGGCCAGTTCCACTGGCTCTCCAGCGTATCGGATCTGTTTGAATTCGATTCCTTTAACCACCCGGCCATGGGGG
>JAHKLQ010000157.1 GCA_020854975.1 Methanobacterium sp. | reverse complement strand
TTCCATGCTTTATCTTCCCCGCTCTACACTGTTACGCTCTTTCATCAGCATCCACACTGCAGTAGGAGACCCTGGCTTTTATGGAACCTTACAGTTCCTCCTGGTGAATCAGGGAGAATTCCCATTCACACTGAAACAGGGTGAAAGGATTGCTCAGGGAGTTGTTTTTCCAGTGGAAGGTTCAGGGGAGTACAATGGAAGTTACCAGGAAGAAGAGGAATAAAAAAAGGTAGAAAAAAGTTTTGGTATAGAAAGTTTCAGATTATTTTTTTTATTTTCTCTTTTTATAGTGCATCATCCAACTCATCCACAGCCTCTGGATTGGCCAGGGTGGTTATGTCACCCACATCATCTCCTTTTACTTTGGCCTTGATCACCCGGCGCATGATCTTACCAGAACGGGTCTTGGGCAGATCCCCTACAAAACCAATATAAGCAGGGCTGGCCACAGGACCTATTTCCTCACGCACATGCTGCCTTAGGAGATGTTTTAAACGGGGACTGGGTTTAAACCCTTCTTTTAAGATAACATAACTACATATTTCTTCTCCCTTAACCGGGTCTGGTTTTCCCACCACCGCTGCCTCAGCCACAGCATCATAACTTACTATAGCTGATTCAACCTCAGCAGTGCTTATACGGTGACCAGCAACCTTTAAAACATCATCTTCCCTTCCCTGTATCCAGAAATAACCATCCTGATCTATGCGGGCCACATCACCACTCAAATATAATCCTGGGAATTTGCTCCAGTAAGCATCCACATAACGCTCAGGATCTTTATATAATGTGCGGAACATAGCTGGCCACGGTGTTTTAATAACCAGGTGACCTCCGCCTTCCCTTATGGATTCACCATTATCATCCACCACATCTGCTTCTACAGTGGGGAATGGTTTAACTGTTGACCCTGGTTTTAGAGGAGTGATAGGGAGGGGTGTTATAAGTTGCATACCTGTTTCAGTCTGCCACCATGTATCCATAATAGGGCACTGACGGTTACCAATATGTTTATGGTACCATACCCATGCCTCGGGGTTAATAGGCTCACCCACACTTCCCAGAAGTCTAAGTGAGGTTAAATCATGTTTTTGGGGCCATTTTTCCCCGTATTTCATGAACATACGGATGGTGGTAGGGGCGGTGTAGAACACAGTCACACCATAATCCTCGATCATCTGCCACAGACGATCTGGTTCAGGGTAGTCTGGAGCACCCTCATACATCACTGAGGTAGCTCCCAGAATAAGAGGTGCATAAACAATATAACTATGGCCGGTTACCCAACCAATATCCGCAGCACACCACCAGATATCCTCATCTTTCAGGTCAAAAACCAATTTTAGGGTAGTATAAGTGCCAACGGCATATCCTCCATGTACATGGACCACTCCTTTGGGTTTGCCGGTGGTTCCAGAGGTGTATAAAATAAACAGAGGATCTTCTGAATCCATTATTTCAGTGGGACATTCTCTTTCCTGGGTCTGGATGATTTCATCCCACCATAAATCCCTTCCATCTTTCATCTCTACGGAGCATTTTGCATGTTTCACCACAATGAGTTTCTCTAAAGAAGGAATTTCATCTAAGACTCTGTCCACATTTTCTTTGAGGGGTATAACTTTGCCACGGCGGTAAAATCCATCTACAGTTATGGCTATTTTTACCTGGGCATCATTAGCCCTTTCCTGAAATGCTTTAGCCCAGAAACCAGAGAAAACCACACTATGCACTGCCCCGATCTTGGCACAGGCCAACATGGCAATGGGTAACTCCAAGATCATGGGCAGGTAAATACTCACACGATCCCCCTTTTTAACACCAAGACTACGCAGGGCATTGGCCATCTGGTTAACCTTCCGGTAAAGATCATGGTAGGTAAGTTTCTTAACCTCTCCTAATTCACCTTCCCATATGTAGGCTACCTTATTTTTACGCCAGGTTTTAACATGCCGATCCAGGGCATTATGGGTGATGTTAAATTTGCCCCTGGAAAACCATTTTGCATGGGGCGGATCCCATTTTAGAACATCTTGATAGGGTTGGAACCATTCTAACTCTCTTGCAAACTCATCCCAGAACCATTCACGGTCTTCTAAAGCCCTATTAATAAGTTCATCATAATTTTGGATACCATAACGTTCCATCCACTTCTGGATGTTGCTATTTTCCATAAACTCTTCAGATGGTGGGAATAATCTGTTCTCCTTAAGCAGGGCATCTAATTCACTGGAAATAATAACCCCTCCTACAAACCCCTTAGTTAATTAAACAAATTTTTACTACCTCTTATTATGTTACATCAATGTCATAAATTTTTACACTGTACCCCATTTCACACTTACATTACACATATTCCCTTTCTAAATCCCAGCCCAACTATCATTTAATAATCAGTTAACACCATACCTATAATCATGCAAACTGTGGCCAAGATTAGATTAAACGATGCCCTGGTTAAAATACTGGAAAAAGAAGGAATTAAATTTATATTTGGACATCCTGGGGAACAAATTCTCCCATTTTACCAGGCACTACGTAAATCCTCTATAAAACATGTTTTAATGCGCCATGAACAGGGTGCAGCTCACGCTGCAGATGGGTATGCTAGGAGCTCATTCCAACCAGGAGTATGCGTAGCATCCGCAGGACCAGGGGCTTTAAACCTGGTAATGGGAGTGGCCACAGCTTATAAAGACTCAATACCTCTACTGGTTATCACTGGTGATGTTCCCTGCCATTTTAAGGGTGAAAACGTCTTCCAGGATATTGACATAAACGATGTTTTTGCACCCATAACCCTACAAAGCCACCTTATACGAAAACCAGAGGAAGGAATTAAACTTATTAAAAAGGCAATTTCAACCCTTAAAACAGGAAAAACAGGCCCTATACATCTGAATTTCCCACGTGACGTTCTCCAACTAGAAATTGATCAGTCTCTGCTGGATGAAACTGTAAAATTAAATCCTCCTACTGATGGGGGTAACTTTAAACAGGCAGAAGAACTACTGAAAAAATCAAAAAAACCCCTGATACTTGCTGGAGCTGGAGTTCTATGGGCTCATGCAGTTAATGATTTACGTATCTTTGCAGAAAAACATCAGATCCCGGTGGCTACTACTTACCCTGCCCGAGGGGTGCTCAGTGAAGACCATCCCCTTTCTCTGGGACTTTTAGGTCTGCGAGGTACAGAAGCAGCTAACTTCGCTGGAAGAAACTCAGACCTTGTTATGGCCTTAGGGTGCCGATTATCAGAAAGAACACGTAAAGGCCTTGGTGAAGTGCCAATCATACAGGTGAATCTGGATGGGAAGGTTTTAAGTGGCAAGGTAAATATCCAGAGAGATGTTAAGAAATTCCTGACCAAAATCAGGGAAATATCACCTGAAAATACAGATAAATGGTTGAAGGAATTATCTAAATATTCAAAAACTCATAAAATCATAACAGACTTTGAAAAAACTCCATTAAAACCACAAAGTGCTATTAAAGAAATTTTGGAAGGTAAGGGTGATTCAATTGTGGTTAATGATGCAGGAAGTCACACTACCTGGGTAAATCTGCTTATAAAAGCATTGGAACCTTCTTCGTTAATCTTTTCTGGTGGATTAGGGCCTATGGGATACGGAGTTCCCGCGGCTGTGGGTGTCAGTCTGGCCCGACCAGATAAGAAGGTGGTGGTAGTGGTGGGTGATGGTGGTTTCCAGATGACCCTCCAGGAACTGGCAACCATTGCTGAATTAGATCTACCCATCACCATCTGTCTGATTAATAATCGATCTCTGGGCATCATCAGACAATGGCAGGAACTGTACTATGATACTCCTTTCCAAGTGGAGCTTGATAATCCTGATTTTGTGAAACTAGCCAAGGCTTACCATATAAAGGCTAAAATGGCGAATTCTCCAGGTGATGTTCTACTGGCAGTGGGAGAGGCACTGAAAGTTAATAAACCAGTACTAATAGAGATTATAGTTGATGAAAATGAAAACATCCCACTCCCTGAGTAAATTATCACACCTAACCGTAAGTTTTTTAAGTCTTCAACCCTCATGGTGATCACATGAAAGTCCTGTTCATTAATCCTCCCTATTTTAATTCTAAGTACAAGTTCATAGGATTAGTAGCACCTCCGTTAGGCATAGCTTATATGGCAGCAGTTTTAGAGGAAAATGATATAGATGTTGAAATCATCGATGCTGCAGCCATGGAAATGAGCTGGGAAACCCTGGAATCTGAGATCAGACGAATATCTCCCCAAATAATAGCGGTCACGGCTTTAACTCCCACAATTTATCATGGTTTGCAAACTGCAGAACTGGCCAAAAAAACCTGTCCCGAGGCCATGGTGATCATGGGAGGATACCATCCCAGCTTCAACCACCAGGAAATCCTGGAAAAAGACTATGTTGACCTGGTAGTTATAGGTGAAGGAGAATACACCATGCTGGAACTGGTGAAAACCCTGGAAGAAGGAGGGGATCTTAAAAATGTTAAAGGCATAGCCTATGGTGAGGGTGTGGTAACACCTCCTCGACCCCTTATTCAGGATCTGGATGAACTACCCTTCCCTGCCCGACACCTGTTGCCTATGGACCATTACAAGATCTTGAACATGAAACTGGACACTGCCACATTGATATCAGGCAGAGGATGTCCCATGCAGTGTTCTTTCTGTGCATCGGCAGCACTGCACGGAAACAGGCTTCGCATGAGATCATCCAACAGTGTGGTGGATGAGATGGAACACCTCATTAAAGACCATAATGCAGCCATGATCGCCTTCATGGATGACACCTTCACCCTGAAACCCAATCGGGTGGAAGAAATCTGTGACGAAATTATAAAAAGAGGTATTGATATTTATTGGGGATGCACAGCCAGAGTTGACACTTTATCTGAGAAAATGCTTCGTAAACTGAGTGATGCTGGTTGTATAACCCTGTTCTTGGGAGTGGAGTCTGCTGATCAGCAACAATTGGATCGGGTGAATAAACAGATCACCATTGAAAAGATCCGACGGGCATTTGCCCTGGCCCGGGAAAATGATATTCGCACCATTGCCTCTGTAGTTCTGGGTATGCCTGGAGATACCCGGGAAAGTATTGAAAGAACCATTAAATTCACTAAAGAACTCAACCCGTCCTATGCAGTTTTCAGTCTGGCCACACCATATCCTGGAACCAGATTTTATCAGGAAGCAGTGCAGGATAACCTTATCAAGGTTAAAGACTGGTCTAAGTATACTCTCCTTTCTCCAGTGTTGGATACTGTGGATTGCTCTTTGGATGAGCTTAAGTCCATGCAGAAAAAAGCCTTCCGACAGTTTTATTTACGGCCGGTCTATCTAATGAAGCAGGTCCGCATGGATGGCCCTGTTCTTCTGAAGACAGTTGCCACCATGATAAAAGAAGTTTAAATAGAAGGTCAATTAAAAATAATATATGTCATTTCAATAAATTAAACATAAATATTATATCCTTCCAATATTTTCATCAATTATAAAACAATATTATTTATCTTTTTACACCCCCTTAAGCCAAGCACTGGCACATTATCTTCTTAATTATTTTTTTTCTGATAATATCAGTTATTAAAAGACATTCAAGGATGTAATGTGAAACCTCCATTCTAGAATTCAGGAATAGGTTTTAAAACTGATTAAATAAAGGTAATGAAGATGATGATGGAAATGGAAAAAAATCAGAATGAAATAGTCAAAGCAGAGAAAATGCGTGTAACTTTTATAAATCCTCCCCAAACCAACTCCAAATATAAATTTATTGGAGTGGTAGCTCCGCCACTGGGAATATCATATATGGCTGCGGTTTTAGAAGAAAATGGTTATGATGTGAATATAATAGATGCTTCTGCCCTGGAAATGACCTGGGAAGACTTAGAAGAGGAGTTAAAGGATAGTTCACCCCAAGTGGTGGCCATCACCGCCCTCACCCCTACCATAGAACAGGCTAAAAAAACCGCCCAGATAGTGAAAGAAACCTGTCCCCATGCTACCGTAGTTATGGGAGGATACCATCCTACCTTCAACCATCAGGAACTTCTAAAAACAGATTATGTGGATGTGGTGGTTATGGGTGAGGGAGAATACACCATGCTGGAGTTGGTAGAAACCCTGGAACACAATGGAGATCTATCCCAGGTTAGGGGACTAGCCCTGGAAAACCAGGTAAACCCACCCCGACCACTCATAACCGATATGGATGCATTACCATTCCCAGCCAGGCATCTGTTACCCATGGATTGTTACAAGTTACTGAACATGAAAACAGGTATGGCCACCATGATCACCAGCCGTGGCTGCCCAATGCAATGCTCATTCTGCGCATCAGCCGCTCTACATGGCCCTAAATTACGATTACGTTCACCAGAAAATGTAGTGGATGAAATGGAACAATTGGTACGTGACCATCATGTGGGGACCATAGCCTTCATGGATGATACCTTCACCCTTAACCACCGCCGGGTAGAAGCTATCTGTGACGAAATCCAGAAAAGGAACCTGAACGTGTTTTGGGGATGCACAGCCAGGGTGGACACTTTATCTGATGATATACTGGAAAAAATGAGGAAAGCAGGTTGTATCACCATATTTTTAGGTGTGGAATCTGCAGACCAGCAGATGCTGGACTCCACCAATAAAAACATAACCATTGAAAAGATACGCCAGGCATTCTGGCTATCCAGAAAACATAAAATCCGCACCATAGCCTCCGTAGTACTGGGAATGCCAGGGGACACCAAAGAAAGCATTAAAAGGACTGTGAAGTTTGTAAGAGAACTCAACCCCTCCTATGCAGTTTTCAGTCTGGCCACACCTTATCCTGGAACCAGATTCTACAAGGAATCATTTGAAAAGAACCTGATAAAGGTGAAAGACTGGTCTAAGTACACTCTCGTTGCACCAGTTTTAGAGACAGTTGACTGTTCCTTAGACGAATTACGGAAAATACAGTACAAAGCTTTCCGGAACTTCTACCTCAGACCAGGTTACATAATCCGCCAGGCATGGATGGATGGACCTATACTCCTTAAAACTATTGCTGGGGTTATTAGGGAAGTTATTTGAATAAAAAAATTAAGTTTTAATCTATTAAAAATGGGAAAGTAAATTTACGGTAACTAAATTGGATTTCTTATACTCTTAGGGAGTGTTAATAAGGATCCAATCTTTTTTTTAATTATATTTTTAGATAGTACCAAACTTTAAATAGTGTAGTTGATATAACCATAACCAATTTTATATAGACCAGTCAATATAATGTGGTTTACATGGATGACAAGATCAGTACACGTGACCGGATACTTAAGGCCGCAACACGCCTTTTTCAGTTAAAGGGCTATCATGCCACAGGCTTAAATGAAATTTTAAGGGAGAGTAATGCCCCTAAAGGTTCCCTGTACTATTATTTTCCCAATGGAAAAGAACAACTGGCCCTGGAATCAATTGAGTTAACCAAGATCTTTGTTGAAGAAACCATAAGAGAAAAACTTTCAAAAATTCAGGATCCAGTTGAATCCATTAAAAATGCCATTCAGGAAATGGCAGATAACCTTGACATGGAGGAAAACGAGAAAATATCTCTTAAAAGTACTAAAAAGGTTTCTGTTAATTTAATGGCACTTGAAACTTTTTCGAGCAGTGAAAATTTAAGAAAAGCCTGCAAATCTGCTTTTGATGCATGGGAACGTGTTTATGCTGAAAAACTGATCCAAGGAGGTTTCAGCAAAGAAAAAGCTGAAGCCTTGAGCACAGTGATTCAATCAATGATAGAGGGAGCTATAGTTTTATCTATAACCAGAAAAAGCGACAAACCCTTTTTTGAAGTTGCAAAAGCTATCCCATCCATATTAAAACAATGAATTGATGGATCTTGAGACTTTTTCTATGAATTCCTAGTATGGTACTAAATTAACTTGTCTAATTAGTTTGCTAGACATGTACTAGGTTCTTATTTTCCCACCAAATTATATAGACCGGTCTAATTAAAGGAGCATTCAAGATGATACCAAATGAAGATAATGGAAAAATAAATGCAAATAAAATCTTAATAATACTTCTACTTGCAGGATTCATGTCTATGCTCAATGAAACCGCATTGAACATAGCATTCCCACAGATAATGATCGAATTCAGTGTTTCGGCTGGAACAGTGCAATGGCTCACCACAGTCTATGTTCTTGTTTCTGGGATCGTGTTTCTGGTAAGTGCATTTCTCATTCAACGTTTTTCAACAAAAAAATTATTTTTAAGTGCAATGGTATTTTTGATCATAGGAACAATTGTAAGTGGTATTTCACCAAACTTTGCACTGCTACTTTTAGGGAGAATAATCCAAGCTGTTGGGACTGGTATCCTAGTTCCACTAATGTTTAACACAGTACTTATTTTGATTGACCCTGAAAAAAGAGGTTTTGTTATGGGATTAGTAACCCTGGTAATTATCTCTGCAACGGTGATTGCCCCGGTAGGCACTGGTTTATTAATGAACTTCATGGACTGGCACTGGCTCTTTCTCCTGTTATTCCTGTTTTTTGCAGGTACAACAATTGCTGGGATATCCTTTGTAAGGAATGTAACAGAATTGAACCATCCTCAACTTGATGTTGCATCAGTTATACTGGCAACACTTGGATTTGGGGGAGTTATAATAGCCTTGAGTAACCTGGGAGATAACGGTTTTTTAAATCTGCAGGTAATAACTCCGTTTATCATAGGTATTTTAAGCCTTTTAATATTCGGTAAACGCCAGTTAAGTCTTGACCATCCTTTGTTAGATCTTCATCCCTTCAAATACTCTTCATTTGCCATAGGGGTAGTGATAAACTCTATCAATGTAATGATGGTATTTGCAGTGGTTGTCATATTACCCATATACCTACAAACAGCCCTGGGAATCACAGCATTCATGGCCAGTCTGGTCATGTTACCTGGAGGAATTATCAACTCTTTACTTTCCATTGTATCTGGTCGTATCTATGATGAACACGGCCCAAGAATGGTTATATCAGGGGGTATTGCCATTGCATGCATTGGAATGCTGGCATTTTCACAGATCACCACCACAACGGTTCTACTTCTAATTGTTCTGATTCACTGCGTGTTTTTAACTGGAAGTGCACTAATAATGGCACCTAACCAGACAAACACTCTGGGTAACCTACCCAAAGAGTATTATCCATCTGGTTCTGCCCTAATGACTTCCCTGCAGCAGATAGGTGGAGCAATAGGTTCATCTTTATTTGTGAGCTTCATGTCCCTTGGTCAGAACAGTTACCTAAGCAATATATATCATCCAAATCAAGTGCAAAATATCCAAGCAATGGTTTACGGAGTTGACATGGCATTTTTAATAGGAGGAATTTTACTGGCAGCCACGTTGGTGATTTCATTATTTTTAAAACATGAAAAAGCCGTGTA
>JAHKLQ010000137.1 GCA_020854975.1 Methanobacterium sp. | reverse complement strand
TGTGACAGTATAGATGGGCCTCTGGTGAAACTCCGGGATGGAAGTGTAGTTAATGTAAAATCCGTGGAAGAAGCCCGTAAAATAAGATCCCAGGTAGTGGAGATAATTTATCTGGGCGACATGCTGGTGGCATTTGGCGAGTTTTTACGGAACAACCATCAATTACTCCCTGCAGGCTGGTGTCAGGAATGGTGGATTCAACTCCTGGAAAAGTCACCCAGTTATGATGAAGGACAGGAAGGAGAGATTAACCAGTTCCTGCAGGAGGATAAAATCAGTGCTGAACTGGCTTTCAACCTTTCAAAACAACATCAAATCCCATTACATCCGGACTACACTTATTTCTATCATGATGTAACTCGGAAGGATTTGAACAGCCTTAGAACATGGTTAACCGAAGGAATTAATGATATAAATATTGAAACGGATTTAAAATTAGATATGGGTCCTGTTAAAAGAATATTAGAAGTTTTAGGAGTTCCTCACAGGGTCGGGGATGGTAAAATCATCCTGGAACATGATGAGGCTTACACGCTCTTCCATACTTTAAATGAACCTCTGGACATTGAGGGGGACATATCAACACTTGAAGCTTTAAATCAGGTTTCTAAGGTGGAAATAATGGCTAAAGCACCCACTTATCTTGGTGGAAGGGTGGGGAGACCGGAGAAGACCAAGGAAAGAATGATGAAACCTGCACCACATGCTCTTTTCCCCATTGGAACCTTTGGTGGTAGTAGGAGGAATATTATTGACGCTGCTAAAAAGGGCAGTATTACTGTGGACATTGCCAGATGTAAATGTACCAACCCGGAATGTGGTGTGGGATCTATGCAGGCTATCTGTCCAGTGTGCGGTTCCCGTACTGTGCCCAGTAGCTCAGGGAAAAAAAGGATCAACCTGGCCAACCTCCTTAGAAAGGCCTATGAGAATTCAGGAGTGCGGAAACTTGATGAGATAAAAGGAGTGCAGGGAATGATATCTGAAGCCAAATTCCCTGAACCTCTGGAAAAAGGTATACTTCGAGCTAAAAACGGAGTTTACACTTTTAAAGATGCTACAATCCGTCATGACTCCACGGATCTTCCACTCACCCATTTCATACCCAAAGAAATAGGTGTAACTCCTCAGAAACTCCTGGAATTGGGATATACTCATGATATTCATGGTGAAGAAATTAAAGACGAAAATCAGATGGTTGAACTCCGCATACAGGATCTGGTGATCTCTGATGCTTGTGCAGAGTACCTGATGAGAGTTTCCCATTTCATAGATGATCTTCTGGAACAGTTCTATGAACTGGAACCGTACTACCGGGTAAAAACCAAGGAGGATCTGGTGGGCCACCTGGCAGTGGGACTAGCACCCCACACTTCAGCAGGAGTGTTGGGTCGTATTGTAGGATTCACCAAGGCTGCAGCATGTTATGCTCATCCTTACTTTCACTCAGCTAAACGTAGGAACTGTGACAGTGATGAAGACTCGGTAATGCTACTTATGGATGCTCTTTTGAATTTTTCCAAGGTTTACCTGCCTAGCAGTCGTGGTGGACGGATGGATGCGCCACTGGTTCTTTCGTCACGTATAGACCCTGAAGAGATCGATGATGAATCCCATAACCTGGATACCATGGAACAATTGCCCCTGGAATTCTACCAGAAAACACTGGAAAATGCCAAGCCATCTGATGTTCTGGATATGATTGACAACGTCCAGAAAAGGTTAGGGACAGATGAACAGTATCGTGGGTTGATATATTCTCATGAAACAAGTAGCATTCACCAGGGACCAAAAATATGCCTCTATAAAACTCTGCCCACCATGAAAGATAAGGTTGATGAGCAGATTAAACTGGCAGAGAGGATACGTGCCGTGGACCAGAAGGGGGTGGTGGAAGGAGTTCTGAATTCCCATTTCCTACCAGATATCGCAGGGAATAGTAGGGCTTTTGCCAGGCAGAAAGTACGATGTACCAAGTGTAACAAGAAATACCGGCGCATACCACTCACCGGGGAGTGTACATGTGGTGGAAATTTGATACTAAGTATATCTAAGGGATCTGTGACTAAATACCTGGAAATATCCAAGGAACTAGCAGGAAGATATCCCATTGATCCTTATCTGGTGCAGAGAATTGAACTTTTAGAGTCAGGTATTAACTCTCTCTTTGAAAGTGACCGGTCCAAGCAGAGTTCACTAGATGTGTTCTTGTAGAAATTTTGTTCCCATAATAAGGGTGATATCATAAAAATAGTTATCAATCTAAACACTTTTGTCTATCAGAACAGTATGGTTAATCGAAACAATTTTATAACATACAAATAGAAATAAAAAGTAGGTTAAAAACGGGGGTAATTTATTATTACTTCTATAATTAATTTTTAAGGTGGAGGATGTGTAGAGAATGAAGGATGCACGTATTATTGCTGCTATACCAACCAAAGCGGAAAACTGTGTTTTAAAAAACAACGGGATATTTGAAAAGTTCAGCCATGAAAAGATATTGAAATCCTGTCTTATGGCAGGAGCTCCATTATGGGCTGCTGAAAAGATATCATCTCAGGCGGCAACTGCTGCCTATGATGGTGTAACCACCAAGGAAATCAAGATGTGGGTCTATGATTCCTTGAAGCGGGTGGATGCCAAGATGGCTGACAAATACCTCCGCACCAACCAGTTAAGGGTGCGTACATCTAGAGATACCATAGAAACCTTCGATAAAACCAAAATCGAGAGAACCCTGATTGAAGAAACTGGAGCATCACCTGAACTGGCTGATAAAATTGCCACCGAAGTCTGGAAGGAAGTTAAAAAACTGGACGTGGAATACCTCACTGCTCCTATGCTCAGGGAAATGGTAAACACTAAACTGGTAGAACACGGCCTGGAAACTTACAGGCGCCGTTACACCAGACTAGGGATACCTGTATTTAACATTACCAACCTCATTGAAAACGGAAGCCGGGACAACGCCAACATGATACATAACCCGGAA
Organism: Methanobacterium sp.; assembly: GCA_020854975.1. Classification (GTDB taxonomy): domain Archaea; phylum Methanobacteriota; class Methanobacteria; order Methanobacteriales; family Methanobacteriaceae; genus Methanobacterium; species Methanobacterium ferruginis. The sequence goes on along the minus strand of JAHKLQ010000137.1, from coordinate 857 downwards.
ACCGTGCACAAATACGTGGCTGATGAAGCTCTTAAACAGTACGCTCTTCTTCACATATTACCTAACGAACTCGCTGACGCCCATATGGGTGGAGATATACATATACATGACTTGGAATTCTTTGCAGGGCGACCCCTCAATTGCTTACAACATGATTTACGATTATTCATTAAACATGGATTGAAAGTGGATGGAACTGGAGATCACACCAGTGTGGCTGGACCACCCAACCATATTGAAACCCTGATGAACCACACCGGAGAAATAATGCTGGCAGCCCAGCAGAATATGAGCGGTGGTCAGGCAATGTGTCTCTGGAACGTTTTTGTAGCTCCATTTGCCGCCGGACTTTCCTATGATAAGGTTAAACAGGCTGTGCAGATGTTAATCTACAACCTTAACATGGCCTACGCTGCCCGAGGTAGCCAGGTACCCTTCACCTCCATAAACATGGAATTCACTGTGCCAGAATTCCTGCAAGATGCACCTGCCTACGGACCCAAAGGTAAATTAATGGGAGTATATGGGGACTTTGAAGATGAAACCCGCGCTCTACAACGTGCATTCACAGAAATACTCTTAGACGGGGATTCTGATGGTAAACCACACCTCTTCCCCAACACCATCTACGTCCTACGTGATGAAGTACTCAAAGATGAGTTCGCCGAGGATGTGGGTATGGTACATGAGCTATCAGCTAAGTACGGAAGCGCATACTTCGTTAATATGCTACCTAAATATCGGGGTAACCTGGCCAACTACATGGGCTGCCGTACCAGTTTAAGTGATAACTGGACTGGGGACTGGGAACAGGATTGTCTCAGAACAGGTAACCTGGCTTATGTGACTCTTAACCT
>JAHKLQ010000012.1 GCA_020854975.1 Methanobacterium sp. | reverse complement strand
CATTATGGTAACCATTCCAAATTTCTTTACCTTGGTTAAAAATAACATAAACGGAATTCCAGTTACAATGGGGCAAATAAGTGGAAGAAATACCAGCAAAATTGGAATATAACCCAACATACCACAAGCGAAAAAAATCACAATATATATTGCGGTAAATATTCCCGTTGTTATTAAATCTTTTGTGTTTAGCCTATTCATTATTTCACCTTTTTTATTAATTTAACGGATTTTATGGCGTTTAATGATCAAATGTCTATTAATAACTGCCATGTTATCCATCAAGGCAATATGGTTTAAATTTAGTTGCACCTAAACTATATTTAAAAGTTAGTTTCACCTAAATTATATATAAAGTTTTAGGTGTGGCTAAAAATAAATAATTTTTAATCTCAATGTTGAATTAAACCATCCCTATTTTAACAGAAACAACATATAGCCATTGCTTGTGCATCTTAAAAGACGTATTCATCATCTTTCTGGATTAAACCAAAGAGTCACGACCTGAAATGGGCTTAAAATGTAGATAGCTATTCGAAAACGGGTTAAATCCAAAAAAGTTCTGGTAACCAGTCACGGGCTTATATTCTGTATATGGCTCTCGTCAGATTATTGTTTTTTAAGATGGTGAACTTAGAGAACAAGGAAAATACCCAGAATTAATGGAGAATCAGGGAACTTAACATAGTTTCTGGGATTAAATAATAAGTATATGGATGGAAATTTGGATCCATCAGTTAAACCAAAAAAGAAAATGAGTAGAACATTTAAAAAAGAATTTCAAATTCAATTTTCTTACGTTTTTTTTTTTAAATCAATGATGAGTATAGAAAACTTTATATAGTAACATGATTTAGGTATACCTAACACTTGATTTAGGTAAACCTAAACCTAAGATTGTGTGGAAAAATCTCAAAGTAGGGAGAGAATAAAATTGAATGAAAATAAAGAAAAACTTGGTTTTTCCAGGTTAATGGAATTAACTGGAAAATTAAAGATATTATTGATTTTTGGATGTATATTATCTGCAATAGGGAGTGTGCTAACTTTAGGTCCCTTTGTTTATATTTATTTTATAATCAAGGAGATATTAATTGTAAATGGTAATATAAGTCTGGTAAATACTGGTTTAGTAATATCTTATGGTTGGTTAGCACTGTTTTATGCCATTTCTGGAATTTTAGTAACCTTTGCGGCATTGATGTGTACCCATGTGGTGGCCTTTAAGACCATCAAAAACGTGAGATACGATCTACTAAAACACTTGGCTGAATTACCTCTGGGTTTTCATACCTTAAATCCTAGTGGAAAAATTCGTAAAATTGTAGAAACCAATACTCTTCAGCTAGAAGATTTTATAGCTCACAGATTACCAGATTTAGTTGGAAGTATGGTTACTCCTGTTGCAATACTAATATTATTACTGTATTTTGATTGGGTGCTGGGAATAATCTGTCTTATTCCATTAATTGCAGGATTCACTATTCAGTATTCTATAATGAAAAGATCAAGTCAGGAATTTTTAGAAGTATACCAAAATTCCCTGGAAGATATGAATAATTCTGCAGTGGAGTATGTAAGAGGGATTTCAGTAGTAAAAGTATTTGGACAGACAATATACTCATTTAAAAACTTTTATGATTCCATAATAAGATACAAGGATTTTGTTCTGAAGTATGCTTTGTCCATGGAAAAATCAATGAGCTTATTTGTAACTATTATCAATGGAGCTTTCTTTTTGCTGGTTCCAGCAGGCATTATACTAAGTTCGTATGCTACAAATTATGAATCTTTTGTTTTAAGTTTCATATTTTATGCGATATTTGCCCCAGTTACAGCATCCATGCTCATGAAGATAATGTACACGGCTTCTGACCAGATGATGGTTTCAGAATCTCTTAAAAAGATCGACGCATTATTTAAGGAAAAACCATTAAAAGAGTCAGAAAATCCTCAAACACCAGAAAATAACAACATAATGTTTAATAACGTGAGTTTTTCTTATTCCAGTCAAGACCAGAATAAAGAAGAGATGGCTTTAGAAGACATTTCCTTTAAAGTTGATGAAGGAAAAGTAATAGCTTTAGTAGGACCTTCAGGAGGGGGAAAAACAACCATAGCTAATTTAATTCCCAGATTTTGGGATGTTAATAACGGAGAAATAACTATTGGTAATGTAAATGTCAAAGAAATAGCTTACTCCAAGTTAATGGACAGAATGAGCATTGTATTTCAGGATGTTTACCTATTTAAAGATAGTATTTTAAACAACATAAAATTTCCGAAGCCCGATGCCAGTAGAGAAGAGGTTTTGGAAGCTGCCAGATTAGCTCAGTGTGAGGATATATTGGAAAAATTATCAGATGGAATTGACACCGTAATTGGAACTAAGGGAGTATATTTATCTGGAGGCGAAAAACAGAGAATTGCTTTAGCAAGAGCTATTTTAAAAGATGCACCGATAATATTATTCGATGAAGCAACAGCTTTTGCAGATCCTGAAAATGAACACAAGATACAGCTTGCCTTTGAAGAACTAACAAAAAATAAAACAGTGATCATGATAGCCCACAGGTTGTCCTCCATAAAAAATGTTGATGAGATTTTAGTGCTAAAAAAAGGTAAAATTATAGAAAAAGGAAACCATGATGAACTCCTGAAAAATGAGGGACTTTATGCTAAAATGTGGAAAGAATATCAGTTAGGATTATCCTGGGATGTTGGAAAACGAACTAAAAAAGATAATAGAACGAATAATAAGGAATTACCAGATTCAAGTAATTTTGTGGATGATTTAGGCGGTTATAAAATAAGAAATGAAAGAAGTGGGGAGGTAGATCCAAATGCTTAAAGAATGGTTTGTTTTAACAGACAAAGGAGCTAGTGACTTAAAAAAAGCCATTTTTTCAGTAGTATTAACTGATTTGGCCTTGATGCTACCAGTTTTTATATTATTAGCACTCATCCAACAATTATTAAACCCTTTACTAGGGTTGGGTAGTGTTGATTTAAATTTAATAATATATACAGTGATTGCAGGGGTAATTTTACTCGTAATCTTCAGTACTCAACTGTATCACTATAAAAAAACTTATGTAGCAGCTTATGAGGAAAGTGCCAATAGGAGAATAAGGTTAGCTGAAAAAATAAGAAAATTACCTTTATCTTTCTTTGGTAAAAAAGATCTGACGGAATTTACAGGAACTATGATGGATGATGCCACATTTTTAGAAACTATATTCTCTCATTCTGTTCCTCAACTATTTGGATCAACCATTGCCATTATCATAGTAGTAGCCATGTTAATGCTATTTGATTGGAGAATGGGAGTCAGTTTATTAATTGGTCTTCCCATTTCATTACTGCTTCTCTGGGGCTGTGGAAGGGTTCAAAGTAGGTTTGCAAACAGGCATGTAGATAACAAAATTAAAGTAGCTGATGCCATACAAGAATCTTTAGAAGGAATAAAGGTTATTAAATCATCAAATCAGGTAGAAATGTACTTTAATGGGGTTAATACTAAATTAGAAAATTTTTTCAGTAGTGCAATGAAATTGGAATTAGTAATGGGATTATTTATTTCTGGAGCGCAAATGGCCTTAAGAATAGGAATTCCTCTGGTGATACTGGTAGGTGTGGATCTATTAACTGCCGGAAGTATCAATTTCATATATTATGTCCTGTTTTTAATTGTTGCAGTACGGCTGTACGATCCATTAACCATAGCCATGTTGAAATTAGGAGAAGTATATGTGTTAATGACCATGATCAATAGAATGAATAAAATGGAAAATCAGGAGATAATGAGTGGTAAAACAGAGATCGATATCACTGATTATGATATTGAATTAAACAAGGTAAGCTTCGGATACAATGAAGAAAAGGTTCTGGATGATGTTTCCGTAACCATAAAACAGGGTGAAGTAACTGCCCTGGTTGGGCCAAGCGGAAGTGGTAAGAGTACCATATCTAAATTAATAGCCCGTTTTTGGGATGTTGATAAGGGTAAAATAGTTATTGGTGGGAAAGATGTGAAAAGTATTGATCCAGAAACGCTCTTGTCCAATTTTGCCATAGTTTTCCAGGACGTGGTTTTATTCAACGACACAGTATTCAACAACATAAAGATCGGTAAAAAAGATGCAACTGAAGAGGAAGTTATAGAAGCAGCTAAACTTGCCAAATGTGATGACTTCATAAGGGACATGCCCCAGGGTTATGAAACTGAAATTGGGGAGAATGGATGGACCCTGTCTGGAGGAGAACGCCAACGTATCTCCATAGCTAGGGCACTACTTAAAGATGCTCCAATTATTTTGCTTGATGAAGCTACGGCATCGTTAGATGTTGAAAATGAAACCAAGATACAGGAAGCAATAACCAAGCTTATCCAAAATAAAACTTTACTGATAATAGCCCACAGAATGAGGACTGTTAAAGGTGCCGATAAAATCATTGTTTTAGATAAGGGAAAGGTGATAGAACAAGGCCCACATGATAAACTAATTAACAACGAAAATCTTTATAGTAGATTGGTAAAACTTCAAAATGAAAGTTTAGCATGGAATATTTAATTATTCCATGCATAGTTTATTAGATTTTTTTTAATATTTTTTTTTAGATGAGTTTGAAGTTTAATTTTTAAAATTCAGATGAAACCCTGATGTAACCAAATGGATATAAAATTGTGTAATTCTAATTATTTACTTTAAATGGGTGTACACGATTTAAGTTAGGGCATCCTTGCAAATGATATTCAACATTCTTTTTTTGAGAGATATTATTCTATTTTGAAAGTATATTTAGCTTTAATCTGTGTTTTAAATTATTTTAAGTGATCTAATCGAACAAATTGTTCAAATAACTTTGATTATTACTCAAATAAGTTTTAGACACCTTTAAATATGGTGAGAATTTATATAATCTATTAGAATTCAAAATTATATTAAAATATTGATTTGAGTTATTACATACATAGTGATTCAATCTCCAGTTAAGAAATAAATAAAGAAACATAATAACCAATTATTGAAAAAAAGAATAAAATCAGGCAAATGGCGCTTTTAAAAGATAAAATTATATGAAATTACAAAAAAAACATGGAGACAATGTACATGGAAACAGATACAGATTTAAATGAGAATATAGGTATTTTACTTATAGGACATGGAAGTAGTTTACCCTACGGAAGTAAAGTATTGTATAAACTGTCTGAAATGTATAAAAAAGTTTCAGATTCAAATTACCCTGTTGAAGTAGGATTTATGAATATTGAGAAACCTACCATACCTGCTGCACTTAATATGCTAGCAAAAAGGGGTGTTACCAAAATTATTGCTGTGCCTGTTTTTTTAGCTCATGGTCTTCACACCAAGCAGGATATTCCATACATGCTTGGATTAGGTGAGAGACGCAAAGATTCAAGTTACTATCCTGAAAATCTAGAAAAAATTGAGTTTGAAGGTCAAATCGTTTATACTGATCCAATAGGAGTCGACCCCAGGATTGTAGACATAATCACCAAAAAGGTAGAAGAAGCCCTTAATTAGGTTGAATAGATCCTTTTAAGAATTCTTCTAAGAATTAAGTTATTGAAAATTCTTGGAATGAAATTCAATAAAGTTTAGCAGTCATTTGACAACTTCAGATCACGCCGTGCCAAAATAACATCTGAAACCAGAAATACCTCCAAATTAACATAAAACCTCTATAATGAATAAGTTCTCATTAGATAGTAATGTTTAAATATGAGAATATACTACTACCCCTATGGGTATATGGAGGGTTTATATTGAGAAAATGTATGGATTCCGATAACCTTCATAGAAGATTAAAAAAGGTAATTGGACAGGTGAACGCAATCGATAGAATGATAGACGAAGATATCCCCTGTGAGGATATCCTGATGCAAGTAAATGCATCAAAGTCTGCATTGCATAAAATTGGTCAGATTATACTGGAAGGACATATAAAGCATTGTGTTAAAGAAGGTATAGAAAAAGGTGATAGTGAGAAAACTATACAGGATTTCACAAAAGCCATAGAATACTTCTCAAGATTATAAATTAGGACGCATTTAATTCCTATTTGCAATATTTGATAATTATAGCTATTAATCAAAGGATTAATAGCTATTTTTTATCTTCCAATCATATACCCCTACCCCTAGCCGTATTAGATGGTAATGTTTAACCTAGATAAGGAGTTGTAACATGAATTTTAAAGAATTACTTTCCAATGAAGAAAAAAGAACAAGTATATTTCTGGGTATATCTCTAATCGGGCTTTTAATGAGTTTTTTTAATATAAAAGTGGGGCAATTTGATTCTGCATGGATAGCTATAATTTTATGTGGATTACCCATTATTAAAGATGCAGTTGTTGCTTTGGTAACTAACTTTGATATAAAAGCTGATGTTTTGGTAGCCATGGCATTGATATCTTCTGTGATTATAGGTCAAATCTTTGCAGCAGGAGAAATAGCATTTATCATGACAATAGGAGCATTGCTTGAGGAGCATACTGTTACTAAAACACGGGCAGGAATTGAAAGATTAATTAATTTAACTCCCAGAACTGCACGAGTAATATCCAATGGAGAAACAAAAGTAATCCATGCTAAAGATGTAAAAATCGGCAATTTAATCCAAGTATTACCTGGAGAAACAATCCCAGTAGATGGTGAAATCTATAATGGTGAAACATCGGTTGATCAGTCAGTTATGACTGGTGAACCAATACCTGTTGACAAAACCGTGGGAGATGATGTTTTTAGTGGTACAGTTAACCAGTTTGGCTCGATTATTATGAAAGCAACTAAATTAGGTAAAGATAGCTCACTTCAAAGGATGGTTGCACTTGTAGAGTCTGCAGATGCTGGAAAAGCAAAAATTGTAAGATTAACAGATAAATGGGCCACATGGATTGTTATAATAGCTTTAACTTCAGCAATAATTACTTATTTTGTAACCGGTGAAATTATTCGTTCAGTAACTATTCTTGTTGTATTCTGTCCGTGTGCATTGGTGTTAGCTACTCCAACAGCTATAATGGCAGCTACTGGAAATCTTACTAAGTATGGAATTTTAATAAAGGAAGGAGACGCACTAGAAAGACTGTCAGGAGTTAATAAAATAATTTTTGATAAAACAGGGACTTTAACCCATGGAAGACCTGAATTAACAGATATTATTCCATATAATAATTTAAATAACATTACTAATGAAAGAATAGAAATTAATGAATCAAATAATACAGGGGATACCCGAATAACTAACAGTATTAAAATTATAGAATTAAATACAGATTACAGTAAAGAAAATTTAATTCAGATAATTGCTTCCTTAGAAAGTAAATCAGAGCATCCTTTAGGAAAATCTATTGTTAAACATTTTAAAGATAATGAAAACAGAGAATTTATTGAAGTAGAAAATTTCGAGATGATTATTGGTAGGGGGGTAAGAGGAACTGTTGGTGAAAAGGAAGTATTAGCAGGTAACCTTGAGTTATTGGCCGATAATCATATTTCAATTCCATTAGAATGGATAGATTCCAACATATCCCCCTTCATAGAAAAAGGTTCAACAGTAATTTATACAGTTATTGAGGGAAAATTTACAGGAGCTATTATTTTAAATGATGTTTTAAGGGAGGATGCAAAGGAAGTAATTAGTTCCATTAAAAAAACAGATTTAGAACCAATTCTACTTACCGGAGATAATGAAAGGCCAGCTAATCACATGGCAAAACAATTGGGAATCAACAAAGTATATCATAATTCCCTTCCAGAAACAAAGATGGAAATTATTGATAAATACCAAAATAAAGGTGAAAATGTAGCTATGGTTGGAGATGGCGTGAATGATGCTCCTTCTCTAAAAAGATCATTTATTGGAATAGCTATGGGTGGAATTGGAAGTGATATAGCTGTTGATGCAGCTGACATTGCTTTAATAGGAGATGACATTAAATACATTCCTCATCTTTTAAGACTTTCGAAACAGACGATAAAGACTATAAATACAAACATATTCATTTCCCTAACATTGAATTTCATAGCTATCATTTTGGCCATCATGGGAATTTTAGGTCCAGTTCTCGGGGCATTGATTCACAATGTGGGGTCTGT
>JAHKLQ010000147.1 GCA_020854975.1 Methanobacterium sp. | reverse complement strand
TTCTGCCTCCCAGTTTTTCACATGGGCTTCTTCCACCAGCATATAATTAGGTTTAAAAACTTTCTTCCCATTATTTGAATCTTTAGTACTATTTACCATGTTTTTCACCCTCTTGCCTTTTTAAACTCTCGTGAAGTTCTTCTAAATCATACATTCCTATGAAAATGTTTTTTTTTACACATAGACGTATTTAATAATAATTAAATATTTTATATTACAACATTACTTGTATAACCCTTTCATCACTGAATAAAGTTAATTCACTGTCTATTTAACGTGTAAAGATTGAATGCTGTTTAAAAACTGGGTTTACTAGGAATTTAACTGTGTTAACTCAAAATTAGATTATGTATCACTTTATGTGTTTATCCACAACTTGTTTCTGTCTTAGATCTGTCCATATACTTATAAATCATAGACAGCAGTTTATTATGTTTACACTCTTTTATGGTACAGTTAAGATGTATATAAATCCACTGTTATATACTCCTATCCCTGATAAAGAAAAGATTAAGACCTGTTGTTTCTTTATTATTTCATAAATTATAGTTTTAAAGTGACGATGCTTATTAGTAATTTATTCGAACGAGTTTATTCCAACCATCAGATGGTTATTAAAAATTTGTGGCCAGACTTCAAGGATTAAGGTAAGCTTTATCAGTTCATTTTACAAAAATCATTATCAGATAAATTTTATTAGATAATGTAAATTTAATCAACGGAATTTTTATCATGTACATGTCTGGTGGGAAAGTAGATGAACCAAACTGAAAATCCATTATGCATAACATTTATAACCGGTAACCAACACAAAGTAAAAGAAGCCCAAGGAATCTTCCACCAGTTCAATATCCAGGTGGAACATATAGACCTAGGATATCCTGAAATTCAGGGAGAGCTTGAAGATGTGGCCCGTTTTGGTGCTGAATATGCTGCCAGACGGCTGGGAAGGCCTGTTATTGTTGAAGATGCCGGCCTGTTTATAAAAGCTCTTAACTGGTTTCCAGGCACTTATTCGTCCTATGTTCAGGACACCCTGGGCAATGAGGGTATTTTAAAACTGATGAAAAATGTCAATGACCGTTACGCTGAGTTCAGGTCGGTGATTGGGTTTGCAACGCCCAAAACCGAGCCCGAGACTTTTTTAGGTGTAGTCGGAGGACATATTGCACATCAAGAGAAAGGAAAGTACGGTTTCGCCTACGATCCAATTTTCATACCAGAAAAATATGATCTGACCTTTGGTGAGCTTACCAGAGAAAAGAAAAATGAGTTCTCCCATCGTCGACGATCCCTGGAACGTTTTGCCCCCTGGTATAAAGATTTCCTAGTCAGCGAAGAATAAAATCCCCATTTAAGCTGAAAAAACTAAATGGAAAATAAACCAGTCACAGAATGGAACTTTACATGAATAGAGTAGAATTAATGAAAATAACAATTATAGAGGTGATTTTATGGCAGAAAAGCCTGAATGGGTTGAATATTCAACCGAAGAAATAGAAGAAATAATTTTAAAACTTAGAAAAGAAGGAAAGTCCACTAGTGTCATCGGAGTTATACTACGAGATCAGTACGGAATTCCAGATGTTAAAAGTGTAACCAGTATGAAAATAACCCAGATCCTGGAAAAACACGGTCAAACCGAAGAATATCCTGAAGATCTCATGAACTTAATCCGTAAGGCAGTTAACATCAGAGAACACCTTAAAGAAAACCCTAAAGACCTGCACACCAAAAGAGGTCTGCAACTGGTAGAATCCAGGATCAGAAGATTAGTGAAGTACTACACCCGGGAAGGAGTTCTCCCTGAAGGATGGAGATATGACCCTAAAAAAGCAGCATTGCTTGTTAAATAATCTAAAATCACGAGTTTTAAAGGGGTTGAAAACGTTAAATTCATGAATACTGACATTGAAAATATTTCGGCTCAAAATAAAACAATCGAATAACTTAAATCACTATAAAATGCTTTACAGTAAAGAAGAATGTTCAAATTTTTTATATTCTTTTTTTTATATTCTTTTTTGATATGTTAAATCTGTAAATTCTATATTAAATTCAGTTCCATGGGTTCTATTGAGCTTTATGGTACCAATGTCGTGAAAGTTATATGCCGTTAATTCCGCAACGTCAGCCGTCAGCATGATGCCGGCAGGGCTTTTATAACTTCTTTCCAATATAAAATACATACCCATAATATTCTTTATACTTATTATAAAGTTCAGCTTCATGCTTTTCGTATTTTACGAATTCTTCGGCAGATTTATTACCTTTGTATTTATCCAAAAATATTTTTTGTGCTGTTATTCCAGGAACAAAAAAGTTATCAATCCAGCAAGTTTCAGGTAATATGAATGATGCCATAACAACATAGCCTGCTTTTTGCATTTGAGCAATTTTATTTGGAATGGTGTCTATTTCAGGATATTGTTTATTCCAAAAATCAAATATTTCTTTTGGCCGTTCTTCTGTAAACCATGATGCTTCAGTAACAGCAACATAGCCACCTTTTTTCAAAAACTCATTCCAATAATTCATACCTTTTTCAAAGCCAATATTATATATTGCTCCTTCACTCCAAATAAGGTCTAATTCATTTAATTGAAAATCAAGTTTATCCATTGAACCAATAACGCCTTTAACTCTGCTTTGAAGATTCAATTTTTGTGCATTGTCATTTAGTTTGTCGATAAAACCAGGGAATAAATCAATGGCTGTAATATTCCCTGGCGTATTTTGAGCCAAAACCATAGTTTGACCTCCAGTACCACAACCAAGATCAACAATGTTTGATTTTTCGTTTATATTATCAATAAAGCTCAATGCTTTTATTGTTGCTTCCGGACTTCCTGGGCCTTGACGATCCATAGTGGAAAAATATTCGCAAATTAATGCAATATCAAAATCGTGGATATTATGCTCTTCATCGCTCATTTTGTTATCCTCCAAGAACTTCATGATGCTATAGTTTATTATTTTATACAATTATACTCTTTACAGTGACATGGATGTCGCCGTTATAATTCCCTCCGAAACATTAGAAATTAATGGCATAAACTAGACATTGCGCGAACAAATATATTCAATTCACACTAACGAATTTTGACGGACATTGCAGAAGTGTAAATGTGAAAACCTCGGGTTCACACTTAAACAATTGATAAAATTGTCTAAATAAACATTGTTATTTAACTAAACGTGAACTAAATGTCTATGAAGACCTGTCACGCGAACCGCGTCAAATCTTATTGATCGGTAGTTTTCTACTGTGAAGAAACCAACTACTGCCAAATAAGGAAAAATTCCTCATCTCGACTATAAAAGGCTTATTTTTAGGGGAAAAAATACTAAATCTTGAATAATGAAATATATAACAAGTCAAATAACATAACCCAATAAACACTTAAGAATAATGAAAAAACAAGAAGATAAATTAAAAAAATTCCATAGAATAACGAATGTTAAATTATTCAAATTATAGAAACTAATATAATATTTAATAGGAAATTTATATGTCAAAATCAAGCAAAAGTGGTGCATATCAACAACATCACTTGTTAAATAGAGCTGAAGAAGCTTGCACGCTCCTTAAAGAGCATTTAGATAAGGATCATGTGGTGAGGGTTATCTCCCACAATGATTCTGATGGTATATCGGCAGCAGGCGTTATCTGCAACGCCATATCCCAGGAAGGGGGTAAATTCCATGTTACCATGGTTCCCCGCCTTAAAGAAGAGGTTATTGACCGGCTTTCCCGGGAGAAATACCAGCTTTTCTTTTTCTGTGACATGGGCAGTGGTTTTGTGGAGCGAATTGGCCGACTTAAAGGTCAGGCCATCATCGCCGACCACCACCAGACCATGGATACCACTGGAGATGAAGAAGAAAGCCTGGTTCATGTGAACCCCCACCTGTTTGGACTGGATGGAACCAGAGATGTAAGTGCCTCTGGAGTTACTTATCTCACTGTAAAACCATTGGAAAAAATAGAACTATCCGGATTGGCCTTAGTAGGGGCTTTTGGGGATATGCAGTACTCTGATGGTTTTAAGGGAGTTAACCAAACCATACTCACTGAGGCCCTTGAATCAGGTGTGGTTGAGGAGCACGAAGACCTGAAATTATCCAGTAAATCTGAAGAACCTCTTTACAAATCCCTGGCCTACACCTTCCAGCCAGCTATTCCAGGAATATCCGGTGATCTGGAGGGAAGTCAGGCATTCCTGGAAAAAATAGGCATATCATATGGTATAAAATTCACAGATCTGGCCAATGAAGAAAAAGATTTTCTAAGGGACCATCTGACACAGTTAAATCCCCATATCTTCGGCCAAGTTTACAGTATGCCCCAGGAAGATCCTTCACTAAGGGATCTGAAGAGTTATGCTGAAATTCTGGATGCTTGTGGTAAGAATAAGCATTACGCTGTAGGATTAAGTATTTGTCTGGGTGACCGGGAATCTGCCCTTACACAAGGGGTTGAATTTCTTAAAAAATATCGAGAATCCCTGTTGAAAGGTGTAAACTGGATCAGAAGGGAAGGTTCCCAGGAAATGGATTATGTTCAGTACCTTTACACTGCAGATAAAGAAAAAAAGAAGATCATGGGGACTCTGGCCAGTTTAGGTATTGATCTGGAAATTTTAAACCCACAGAAGCCAGTTATAACCCTGTCACGCATGCATGACCAGGTTAAGATATCAGGACGCACCACCCTGGAAATGACAGATAAAGGAGTTAACCTGGGTTTTGCACTTGAACAGGCAGCTAAAAGTTTTAACGGTGCTGGTGGTGGTCATACCATCGCTGCTGGTGCAGTGGTACCCTACCGGGAACTTGAAAACTTCAAAAACCTGGTTAACGATATTGTAAGCACCCAAATTAGCTGAACTGAGAAAACACCATAAATCTACAGTAATTCCCTAATTTAACTCTCTATTAGAAAATTCATGGGAGAGAGTCGGAATAACTGAAACTTTAAATGAGGCATTTTCATGCATCTTACCCGAGAAGAAGAAAAAATGTATGCAGGTGAATATGGTCCTGCTGTGGCAAAATCAATGGAAATCCTTGTTGCCCTTGGAGATATTTATGGGGCAGAAGGTATGGTAGAAGTAGTATCCGCCCAGATATCTGGAGTTTCTTATAAAACCATTGGTGATGCAGGTTTAGAGTATCTGGAGGATCTGGTACGTGAAGGTGCTCAGGTTCGTGTTCCCAGCACCCTCAACCCAGCAGGTGTGGACTTGGACCAGTGGCAGGAACTTGGTTTTAGGGAAGAATTCACCAAAAAACAACTTTTAATTGTTGAAGCATACCGTGAAATGGGTATCAGCACCACCTGCACTTGTACTCCCTATCTTGTAGGTAATGTTCCCCCATTAGGTAGTCACATTGCCTGGTCAGAGTCATCTGCTGTTTGTTATGGTAATTCAGTTCTGGGGGCCCGAACCAACAGAGAGGGAGGTCCAGGAGCCTTATCCGCAGCCATCTGTGGTAGAACCCCTAATTATGGTTATCATTTAGATGAGGGAAGAATTCCTAACCTGCTGGTGGATGTTGAAACCCCCTTAGAGGGTTCTGATTATGGTGCACTGGGATACCTGGTTGGGAAAACTGTAGGGAGTGGTGTGCCTTATTTTAAATTAAAAAGTAATTCACAGAAAGCCCCAACTGTTAACGATTTAAAGGCCCTGGGTGCTGCGTTAGCATCGTCAGGAGCTGTGGCTCTTTATCATGTGGAGAATGTTACTCCAGAATATAAAGATGCAAGTAAGCACATTGCTGACTTAGATAAAATAGTTATAACTCAGGATGATATTAAAGAAACCCGGGAAAAACTATCCATTTCCAGTGAAACCCCAGATCTAGTCTGTCTTGGATGTCCTCATGCTTCCTTAGAAGAGATCAGTGAAGTTGCCAGGGTGTTAACTGGTAAACAGCTTGCCAATGAATTATGGGTGTGTACTTCTATTTCCATTAAAGCTGCTTCTGATAGAATGGGTTACACGAAAGTTATTGAAAATGCAGGGGGTCATGTGGTCTGTGACACTTGCATGGTAGTGGCTCCTATAGAAGACTTGGGTTTTAAAGTAATTGGTGTTGATTCTGCCAAGGCAGCTAATTACGTGCCCAGTATGTGTGGATTAGATGTGGTCTTTGATGACTGGAAGAATCTGATATCTATAAAAACAAAATAATTCATGACTTAAGTACAGATTTAAATAGTTAATAATGAGTAATGATTAAAAAATAACGTTAAATTCTATTTTTAGGTGATATTATTGATGGATCTTCCAAGATGGCTTTTTGAAAGAGTCTCCAATTTCAGTTTCTCAGTATCACCAGCAGAAAATTCATTTTCCAACAAATTAAATGAAAGAATATCTGATTTCATTTCACCACCCCATAATCTATATCCCAAGGAACTGGTTGAAAAAATTCCAACCAGACTTAAAAATCCTTTGGTGGTTTTAACCATAATTACCCTCATTATCAGTGTTTTTATTTCAACGGTTCAAATCATGATTGGAGTTAATTACTTCGATGTTTTTACCGACCTAAATGTTGCTTTAAACTATGCAGGTGTAGTCAACAGTGATGCACATTTACTGCACAGACCACCATTCTTACCATTTCTAACTTCTCTCGTTTTTCGTGCTGGATTCATCTCCAGTAATGTCATAATTATATTAGACGCCGTCCTATTTGTTTTTGGAGTGATAGGATTATATCTTCTATTTAAACAGCGCTTTAATGAAATTCAAAGTTTTGCTGGTTGTTTAATTTTCATTTCACTTCCTTTAGTATTCTCATGGGCAGCCAGTGGATCCACAGATGTTCCAGCAATTTCATTTTCAATATGGACTATCTATTTCATGGTTATTGGCCTAAAAAAAGACCCAAAATATTTATATCTTGTTTTCCCCATGTTTGTGTTAGCCATTCTAACCAGATATACTGCTGCTCTTTTAATAGCACCCTTACTCCTATATTTAATAATCGACACGAATTTCCTTAAAAACATTGCAAAACCAGTGAAACATATGTTTATCGCCTTAGGCATAACCATACCATTTTTAATCTATGGCTACTTTAAAACCACTTACATATCCTATTTTATATTACTCATTACCAACAGCATATTCACCGGTGCTTCTTTCGGTTTGGGGGATGCTGCCTATAACACTGATAATTTATATTATCTCCATAATTTATTAAAATATATTAGTATTGGTCCGATTAAAGGAGCTTACTGTCAGATAGTAAGTCCTAATCAAGGAATTCCATCCATTTTATCATATTTAACCCTTTTATTAGTTCTCTGTGGCTTGGGAATATACATTTACACCATTATAGAAAACAGAATAAAACAGTTTGATAAGTCAAAAAGTTGGGACATTATTCATGCAACATTATTGGCAGTCCTACTCATCTCCAGTGTTGTGAGCTTTTTTTATGCATCCTATATTGTGACAGATGTTATCCTCTTTTTTACCTGTCTTTTAATCTATAAAGTATTTGGGAATAAGGAAAATGAGAAGTTGAAGATGGACTTACTATTCTTATCCTGGTTTTTCACCTTCCTGATCATGCACAGTGTAATTTCCTTAAAAGTTGATCGATATTTCATCACCGTTACCCCCGCACTCGCCTATTTCATAATCCTGGGTTTGAGTGTCTTAGTGGAGAAATATAAATATAAAATCAAAAACCAAAACTTAAAAACCTGGGGATTGTACGCTATTATTGGTTTAATATTTTTAACTTCATCAACAGTGACTTTCATTGGCCACACACCTAACACTTGCTTAATAAAGTATGTGGAACCCACAACTCAGTGGCTTGAAGAATATGATCCAGACTACCATGATAAAATTATTATCTCTGATTACAGCCCAGCAGTAGCCTGGACCATGAAAAAATACGTCATCACAGGGGTTATAAAAAATTACAGAGATGATGATGATTTTTCTTCCATGTTAATTGATTCAAATGCTGAATACTATGTTGATGTTTTCAGTGAAGAAAAACCCACTCTCAGGGGTTATCGTATGATTAAAGAAACAGGTTTGATTGCGGTATATCAAAAAATTCATTAATTCTTTTTTTATTTCTGCTTAAAAAATTTGAATAATGTTTTAAAGTTGATTAAAAGTTTAATATAGTAAGAAGTAATATATTGTGGATATTTTTAGTTCATAGCTGACTAATAATTTTAAATCCTTTCCACAATTACATTTAAGAAAAATCATAGGAGGCTTCGTGTTCGGGAAGTGAATATCTCTTTACAAATTGTATATAATTTTATAATAAAGGATAATTTTGAATTATAAATCTCCAAGAAATTATTATCTAATTAATGATATCTAAACTAATCAGCAGTTTATATGTATAATATTTTATATATTGTAAACAGAGTAAGTGGATTAAATATTTAGGTTAATGAGTAACATGGGCTATAAAGAATCTGGTTTAAGAAAACGTTGCCCAAAATGTGGGACTATTAACAGTTATAATGCACGGTTCTGCCATAAGTGTGGTGAAGATTTAGATAAACATCCTGAAAGTAAAACAACAGTCACCATACTTGATAGAGGAGGATGGCTATTTTGGTAACCTGCTAAAGAATAATATTAATTATTATATGATTATGATAAAATACTAAAATAAATAAACCAATGTTCATTTTTAAATTAAATAAAAAACCTTTAGAAAACCTGCATTATTAAGGATATAAAAAATGGTCAATAATAAACATCAAAAAGAGACCCAACCTTCAACAAAATCTGTAAGGTGGATACAACACCCTCTAATAAACCCTGAAAAAATAGAGGCTCGTCTTTATCAACAAGTACTTGCAGCTAACGTGATAAAAAAGGGAAATAGTATGATAGTGGCCCCTACTGCTATGGGT
>JAHKLQ010000106.1 GCA_020854975.1 Methanobacterium sp. | reverse complement strand
GTGGGTACTATGTTATAGATCTTCTGGAACTCAGTCTGGGACTGGAAGGTACCACTGTTTATGAGATGGATTCCTTTGTATCTTCGGTAACTGTTAATGTGCACGTGTCCAGTGTGGAAAACATCAGGGACATCATCAATAACTAAATGATCCTCAATTTCTGATGCAAGAGGTGTTCGTTCCCCATAAATAGGTGCTAAATGTCGTTTTTCCAGGAGTTCTTTCATGATAAGATCGGATTGTTGGTGGCTCATTCCCTTCACAGTCATGGCCATGTCATCAAAGCTACGTCCATGGTAAATTAGCACTTTTATACCATCTAAACTTACCATGGCTGGATTACTCACGAACTCTGCATTTTTTAATTCGTACAGGCCTTTAGCATAATCTTCAGGTATGGCTGGCTGTGGTTCTGCCAGACGACAGGCGTCGTGGTTTCCCGGGGCTATGATAATTTTAACATGACTCATATCTCCAAAAAGTCGTGCTGCTTCCTCATACTGCTGGTGTATATCTTTTATGGTCAATTCTTTATCCTGGCTGGGATATACTCCAATACCATCCACAATATCACCAGCCACCACTACATACTTCACGTTATTGGCAATTTCCTGTTGTTGTTCATCACCATAATTCCCGTTGATCCATTGAATAAACCGGTCAAAAGCATCTGCTAGGAAAGTAGAGCTGCCAATATGAATATCACTTAAAAAAACAGTGGCAAAATCCATTGGTTTTTCATCGATACGGGGAACACCAGGGTTTATGAGTTCGTTGGCCATTATAAGTGTTCCTTTTCTACTACCCAGCACACCCACAACTTCATCTTTAACCAGTCTTTCTGCCTGTTCAAAAACTTCATGATTCTCGTTATGAATAAGAACCGTGGCACTACCTGTTTCATCCTCTAATTCAATGAGTTTATGGTTGTTTTTTGTGGAACGGATATCATTAATCATTCCCACTATCTTAACCGCATCATTAATACTGGTAGCTTCTTTTATTGATTGATTATCTGCAAGCTCTCTTTTACTAATTAATAAATCTTTAAGTTTCTGGTATCTGTTTTTAAAGTAACTGGAAAGATCTTTAATTTCTCCGTTGGTGTAAGATTTTTGGCTGGCATCTTTAAGTATTTGTAAGTCGAATTCTTGTGGAAGGAGTTTGATCTGAGCCATTTCACTTGTTTTTTTGGAGAGGGGACTGTATATTTCACTGTTTCCTAAATATTCCTCAACCTGATCACCAGTGAGAACCAGCATTTCCGAAGGAGACATAGTTAAATGGTTGATTAATGAATTCACAAGCTGGGAAGAATCTTCGAATGCTTTTATTTTATGATAAGCAGTTTCATCAAGAAGAATTTCTGCATCTGCAAATTTTAGTATGATATCATCAGTCATAGGTACTCCGTGAACAGTTTTAAAAAGATTCGGTTGTACTTTTCATAAAACTTTTCAATCAAATTTTCTATAATATTTTCTAGTTATATTACTATGCTCACTACAGGTTAATCAAATTGATCAGTAACCTATCCATCTCCTTTAACTATTTTAAATAGGAATCAACTTCAATACTCAGTTTTTTGAATTCATCTTTGAATTGTTCTAACTTAGCCAGAGATTTTTCTAATTTTTTTGATTCAAGTTCTCCAGAATCTTTAATTGAACTTAAATATTCTGAATTGATTACAAGAGCTTCTTGTAATATGATAATTGTTTTTAAAATTTTCATATGGAGTGGTTTGCATTTTGAGGGAGATTTCAAACCTTCATATTTAAAAAATATATTTTCCAGTGATTTCCTATTTTTTTCGAGTTTTTGGAAAGCCTCGGCCGTGTTAATTTTTCCCTGGTTTTCCTGGTAGAAAAGTTTTCTTATTAAAAGTAGTTCAATTCCAGTATCTTTCAGACAATCTTTGCTTTTTTTTAAGAACTGCTTTTTAGTCATTCCAAACATTAAATCGCCTGCAAATGTTAAAGTTATATTACCTGTTATAATCCATTGTTGAGAGTGATATTTTCTAAATTAATGCCCATATATCTTGTATTTTTATATTTATATTGGTATAGCTATTTTTGTATGGAAATATGGCATTAGAGATTGTTAATTTTTTTTGAGGATAACCTTTTTTAGGGTAAAGATCACTTCTTATATAGTTTAGTATAAATGCTTTAATGATTGAATAAATATTTGACAGATGGTTTCCTAAATGGATGTTTTCCATATACATATAAAATGTTTTTAGATGTTTATACTCTATTTAAAGAATAATCTAAATAATTAAGGAAATTTCACTATCTATCCTACTAAGATCCAATAATTTAATTAATTTATACATTAAATTTAATCTAATCCAAAGTTAAGGTGATATTATTGTCCAGAGCTATTAAAATAATACTTTTCCTAGTATTTTTTGCCGTTTTTTTTGAGGCAGGTTTGTTTGCATCCTACACTATTGTAACTCAGCAGGCTCCAGACCCAGGAGAACTTATTGAAATGCAGATCAACGGTATCACTTCCCTATTTAACCTTGGTCCTAAACTTTCTACTCAAACGAATTTGAACATCATCAATGAGGATGAAGTAGCTGAAGCTTTGAAAGCTAAAGCAGGTATTGATGGTATTAATTTGCAGAGTTTGTCAGCCCAGACCTATCAGGACACTGATGACGAAACCGTTAATGTGAACATTACAGCTATGGGTTACAAAGATGCTCAGACTGGTGGTGGTACTTCAGGAAATTCATCAGATGGTGCTATTGTTATAAAATCCAATGAAACCTACAGTATAACAGCCACTGCAGTGGCTACAACTAAATCAAAAGGTGTGGAGATTGATGTTAACACCATAGTTATAACATCAACCCGTATTTTATACAATACCTAGAATAATTTCCTTTTTTAAGGTGAGGGTGAATAAATGATTAAAATAGTTGGTATAGGACCTCGTAGGGATGACATGACTCTAAGGGCACTGCAAGCCCTGGAAGAAGCAGAAATTGTAATTGGATATGGGGGTTACACCCGACAGATAGATGACCTTCTGGAAGGTAAGGAAGTGATCTCTAAAGGTATGGGTCAAGAAGTTAACAGAGCAGAATTGGCTATTGATTACTCTTCAAAGGGTTATAAAGTGGCTTTAATAAGCAGTGGCGACCCAGGAGTTTATGGGATGGCCAACGTACTTCATCAGGTGATGGGAAAGTACGCTGGGGTTGAAGTAGAAGTAATACCTGGTGTTACTGCGGTTAATTATTCTGCAGCTCTTTTAGGGGCACCTTTACATGATTTTACTGTAATCAGTCTTAGTGATATACTCACACCTTTATCTGAGATTAAAAGAAAGGTTCGTGCCGCAACAAAGGCTGATTTTATAATTGCTTTTTATAATCCTCGGAGTAAAAGAAGAACTAAACCTTTCCAGGAAGCTTTACAAATATTAAAAGATATTAGGAAAGGTGAAACACCGGTGGGAATTGTTAAAACAAGTGATGAAGGTTCTAAAATTAATATTACCTCTCTTGGGGGGCTTAAAGAAGATGAAGTGGATATGAACACCACTGTAATTGTGGGCAATACCTTCACCTATGTTGATAATGGAAAAATGGTAACTCCACGTGGTTATGTTCTTCCACATTCCACTCACCCCTTGGCATGGGAATTTTATGAAAAATATTTAGCTGGTGAAGGAAATAAAGGACCAAATATGGCTTGTGAGTATTATCCCTGCCATAGTCATCCTCAAAACTGTACCTTTTGTTACTGTCCATTTTATCCCTGTGGAGATCCATCTACAGGCGGGCGTTGGATAAAAGAGAAGAAAGTGTGGAGTTGTGAGGATTGTACTTGGATACACCAGGATGATACAGTGCAGTGCATAGAGGGTAAATTATCTCAACTACTGGAAAAAGTAGAGGACCTTCAAGATAATAAGAAAAAGCTTCTTAAATTAAGGAGAGAATGTGTATATTTAACTAAATAAATTTAGCACATATTGATTATTATGGTACTGATTTTCAATCAATTTGATG
>JAHKLQ010000194.1 GCA_020854975.1 Methanobacterium sp. | reverse complement strand
TACTCAGTTCGAAAGCTGAATCCATGTCTGTAACTGATTCTTTGATTATTTTATGCATGAAGTTCACCTATGGTCATATTTAAAGTTTACAAACCTATAAAAATTTGATTTTGGTATTTTATCCTTTGAAAACCTTTTTTTTATCATCTGAAAAATCGGTTTAATCTATTCTAAATTAAATATTGATTATTCTTATTTAAAGTTTAGTATAAAATATTTAAAAAGTATTAATTATTGGGGTGGAACCTGTGGAAAACTCATACATTCCCCATAAATAATAAGACATAATAAGGTACTCAAAAAGTTGAGAAAACTAGGAATTGATATATGAAGTTGAAATCTAATGAAAATATTAAGATGGGGATATGTTCAAAGATTAGCTAAAGGTATGCAAGGTTAACTTAATGTATACAGATAAAAGAAGGACAACCCCCTGAATACTCCGACTTAGCGCTTAAATATTCATGGTCCTGATTTTCAGGAACTACTCCCACATATAAAACCTGTTTTTTCTTACTTCCATACCTGTAAACCGTAATTCCCTTACATTTAAGCTGGTGGGCCAGTAAAAAAACTTCACGAATATCTTCTGGGGTAGCAGTGGAAGGTAAATTAACGGTTTTAGACACCGCATTATCCACGTGCTCCTGGAATGCAGCTTGCATCCGCACCTGCCAGGAAGGGTCAACATCATAAGTGGTTACAAACAACTGCAGGATATCCTCAGGAATTCCCATCAAACCATTTAAAGAACCCTTTCTGGCAATTTCAAGCATGAGATTTTCACTATAAAAACCTCTCTCCCGGGCCACCTTCTCGAAAAAAGAGTTTACTTCCAATAGTTTACTCCCGTCCAGCACGTCCCTCTGGAAGCTAACAGCGAAAAGTGGCTCAATACCACTGCTAACGCCGGCAATTATGCTTATACTCCCTGTGGGGGCGATGGTAGTGGTGGTAGCATTACGCATAGCAGAATAACCCTCTTTATCCCATTTACTTCCTTCAAATGCAGGAAATGATCCTCTAATTTCCCCTAATTCAACTGAAGCTTCCCGGGCAGTGGTACTGATGAAATTCATAATCTTCCCAGCTATATCCACTGCTTCCGGAGAGTTATAGGGAATCCCCAGCATGATAAGTAGGTCAGCAAAACCCATAACTCCTAAGCCAATCTTCCGAGTTTCAAGAGTCATGGATTCTATTTCTGGCAGAGGGTACTGGTTAGCATCAATCACATTATCCAGAAAATGCACAGCAGTTTTAATGGTTGTTCTAAGTTTATCCCAGAGTATTTCTCCATTTTCTACCATCAGAGCCAGGTTTATGGATCCCAAGTTACAGGACTCATAAGGAAGGAGGGGCTGCTCACCACATGGGTTGGTTGCTTCTATCACTCCCAGATGAGAAGTTGGATTGTAACGGTTTATCTCGTCTATGAACAGGATCCCGGGATCTCCACTTTCCCAGGCCATATTTACCATTAAATCAAAAATCATCCGGGCAGATACAGACCTCACCACTTCGTTATTTCTGGGATTTACCAGTTCTATCAAACTATCATCGTGAACTTTCTGCATGAACTCATCATCAACAGCCACAGAAAGGTTAAAATTGGTGAGATATTGATCTTTATATTCTATTTCAGAAGGACGAAATTCTTCTTTAATCTCTTCTTTACTTCCTTCTACATTCTTTTTTTTACTTTCTTCTTTAATCCCTACTTTAATCATTCCTTTAATTTCGGGTTCAAGCTGCTCTTTTCTTTTTCCTTTTCCTTTAGCCATGATAAATTCCAGTATATCAGGGTGATCAACATTTAATATGCCCATATTAGCACCTCTTCTTCGACCACCCTGTTTTATCACCTCTGTGGCAGCGTTATATATATGCATAAAAGAAATGGGGCCTGAAGCGATACCTTTAGTTGAGCGAACCACGTCTCCTGCAGGTCTAATCTTGGAAAATGAGAAACCAACTCCTCCGCCTGATTTATGGATCAGGGCCATATGCTTTAAGGAATCAAATATCCCCTTTATGGAATCTTCTACTGGTAAAACGAAACAAGCCGATAGCTGGTTGAGTGAGGTGCCTGCGTTCATTAGGGTGGGGGAGTTGGGAAGAAACTCCAAACTAGCCATTAACTGATAAAATTTATTGGAAAGACCCTCCATATCAGCATTTTCGTTATACTGAACATCTACCCGGGCCACAGCATCAGCCACCCTTCTGAACATACCTTCAGGAGTTTCAGTAACTTGTCCTTCTTCATCTTTGGTAAGATACCTTTTTTCCAGGACTTTCTGCGCATTTATGGAAAGTTCGAGTTTGCCAGAAACAATTTTATTATTTTTTCTGATAAGTGAGGCCCCCTCAATTTATGATTATAATTTTGTTGTTTTTTATAGAAATAGAATTTTAAAAAAATAGAAAGTTTAACAAGGACTTAATAAAAATAAAATAAGCGTCATAATCAGAGTAATGAGGATTTTTTTCCAGATAATTTCAGTCCTTATTAAATAAAAAAATAATAAGATGTTTATAATTTACTAAAATGTAATTATTCAAACATTTTACGCATGCATCGTCTAATTGTACCTTCAGATGCCCTTTCTCCCATTAGGGCCAGTAGTTCCTTGGCCAAGGCCTGAGCAGCCACCAGGTTGGTTGGTTTTATTTCAGCTTCTCTGGCATTGTGCATCAACTCAGGATCCAGGTCAGATAATGTTTCTAAAGCCGCATCTAACTCTTTCTGTTCATCTAGAAGATGCATGGATCTGGCGCTTTTAACCAGTAATTCAGGGTTCATTGCGTTTAAGAGGCCTGCAACCCCGGATGATTCCACCAGTGAGGCCATGGTCTGCAGAGTCATGAGGATCTGTTTTTCCACCATCTCCGGGGGAGCTTTAATGATTTTGGTTCCTACCTGATAGTAATCCAGAACACCAGAGAGGGTTACAGCCGTTACCAATGATCCCATATCAGCCACTGCTGATGAAACATCAGCAGGCACAACATAAGCCTCTTTTTTACAGTCTCTGGCTAGATCAACACATTTCTGGATCTGTTCTTTAGTAGCCAGATCCAGATCATTGGTGGTATGACCTCCCAGAACATAGTGACCATGTTGAGGAGTTCCCGGAACTGCTGCAGGGTGCATGGAACATATCCCCACATCACCTCTCTTTCTTTTTATCTCAAGTTCCAAAACATAGTACAGAACCTGGGGAGAAACTGTACATGTATTGGCAATCACTCCATTTTCTGGAAGGTGATTTATGATGTTCTTGGCTATATTGAAGGTTGGTTTACCAAAAGGGGTGAAAAGGATGGCTATTTCTGCATTACGAGCCGCTTCAGCGTCATCGGAGGTAACTATCACCCCGGTGTCTTCAACAACTTTCCACATGTCTGGGGGGAGCATATTACGCTCGGGCTCGGCAAGGTAAACGTCATGACCAGCCTCTTTAAATTCAATAGCCATCCTACTACCTCCATATGGTGGTTCTCCCCCATATTTTTCAGGTAGTTTAAGTTGATTAACATAAAGGTCCTGATTACCAGCACCATAAACTGCGATTTTCATTTTTTAATCACCAAAAAGAAAAGATTTAAAAAAATAAAATAATTTATTTTTAAGTCTTGGCAGTGGCTTTTGCCTGGGAGGTGATTTTGGGTGTTGATCTTTTAAGTGGACCAATTGATTTTATGGTAGCACTGAATTCTTGCATGGTTTTCTGGAATTTCTCACCCTCTGAAGCGGATATCCATTCGAATCTGAATCTTTCCTTTTCAATTCCAAATTCAGGTAGAAGTTCTTCAACCAGTTTGGCTCGACGGTTCCATTTATAGTTTCCAGCATCGTAGTGACAGTCTCCCATATGACAACCACCCACAAAAACACCATCTGCACCTTCTTTAAAGGCTTTAAGCACCATAGATGGGTTAATACGACCGGAACACATCACCCTTAAAATTCTAACATTGGGAGGGTACTGCATCCGGGCTGTGCCTGCGCTGTCTGCACCCCCATAGCAACACCAGTTACAACAAAACCCCACAATTTTTACATCTTCTTCAGACATTTCTATCACCTTAAGTTTCCCTATATTATTTTAATAAACATTTAACAGTTTTATAACTAATGAAACCTATTTTTATTCCTTTTCTGGACTGTACAGTGGAGGTAACTCTTCACTGACACCTGCTATGAATCCAGTGTCATCCCGGTATTTCTTTTGCATCCGGTGGAAGATACGGGCCAGGGGAATCTCCATGGGACACACATCTTCACATTGTCCACAGTTAACACAACTGAAACACATATGTGACAGTCTAACTCCCTGGAAGGTGAGAGGATCAGGTGCTATCTCATTTTCATCAGCATAGAAATCTTTTTCAAGATCGCATTCCTTACAGAAACAGAGAGGACACACATCCCGACAGGCATAGCATTTGATGCAACGGTTCCAGTATTCATCCCAGTTTTCTGGGGCAGGATAATCTTCTTCCAGATATTTATCCTGGAATTTACGGGCTAACTTTATCATCACACTCTCAATCTTCTCTCTTATGGCAATTGCCTTTTCAGATGGGGTTTTAACCTCTATATATCCATTCTGTCTAGCATTTTCCACCAAATTCTTCCCTTTCTCTGTGACCACTTCTATGAAAGTCCATCCAGGCTCGGCACCCCAGTTACCACAGGCTAGATCTGCATTTCTTGGAATTTTTAATTCACATCTTTGACAATTACTACGTCTTCCAAATCCTTTCTCTTCTAATTCATCGATTTCCACAGATTTATGAGTTCCATCAGCCAATTCAATAATGAATTTCCCCTTATCAATTTCTTCAGCTACCACATCTGCCGGATCCACATCATAAAACATCTCTATCATTTTCCGGGCAGTAATGGGCATCACGGTCCCTCCACAGTTAAGACCTATCTTATAAATGGCATCAGGATTAATTTGATGCCTTTTTTCCAGTTCTTTAATGGCCATTGCATCGCAGGGTTTCACACTGACTGCCAATCGTATATCATTTAAATGTTTACTTATCAGGTCTCCGAACATGGTTGGTGCACAGTGCAGGGAACCGCAAGTTTCAACTATATCCTCTGAGTTTTCAACCAGAGTGGGAATACCATCATATACATCATCTCCTCTAGTTAAAGTTAAAACTCCATCAACCAGTTGTTGATCTAACAGATATTTGAATAAGGCGCTTACTGCACCTCCACATTCTCCTTTTTCAGCTAATTCTTCATCTTTTGCCTTGGCAAGTAAAAATTGTGATTCCATTATATCACCTTACAACTCCAACCCCATTTTCTCTGCAAGTTCCATGAGTATGGTTACATCATCCCGGGCATTTTCTGGTGGTAACATTATCTGGTTAAATTTCTGAGTTTCTCCCGTGGTGTTGGTGAAAGAACCAGATTTTTCAGCCCAGCAAGATCCTGGGAGGACCACATCAGACATCAAAACAGTTTCATTAATGAAAAAATTCTGTGTAATTAAAAATTCAATGTTTTTTAGGGATTCTTCCATATAAGAAGCAGGGTCATCTCCCACCACATACAATAGTTTCACTTTTTTAAGGAGATCCTTCAATTCATTTTCATTTAAGGCAGGGAGAATATTCATAGCCCCTCTGCTGTTACATTCTTCCATCACTGGGAGTAATTTGGCATGTGAATCCTGGAAAAATTTAAGGACATTTTCAAATTCCTCACCACTTAAGCCACTGATAATAACTGTTGATGATTGTTCAGGGGTTTCCAGAACTTTTCGATTAATATTATCCAGAAATGCGGATATTGATTCAATTTGCATATATTCATCAGAATTTATTCCAGTCAGGGTTTTATCAGGGAAATCAGCTGTGATTATTTCTGCTCCCCCTTCTTTTGCCAGTATAACTCGTCTACCTAAGAGAGGATTTTCCTTTAAAACATCTCCAATTATTAAAATAAAATCCGAGTTTTCTACATCATCAAGGGTGGCTGTTTCGAAGTTGAATGCAGGAATATTCTTAGCATTATATCCTATATTTTCAACACCCAAGGTGGCAGCGAATTTTTTTAGGGTTTCATATTCTTCATTGGTGCAGTTTCCAGAGGCAATAATTCCAATTTCATGATTTTTATGGGATTTTAGTTGGGAGACAGTGGTTTCTAATGCATCTTCCCAACTTACCTGTTCAAGACCACCTTTTTTTAGTAGAGGATCTCTTAGACGGTTTTCGTTCAATATTTGGTAGGAGTCTCTTCCTTTTTTACAGTTTTTGCCTTCATTTATGGGATGTCTTTTGTAGGGATAGGTTCCCACTGCTTCCTGGTCCTTGATTATCAGGTTCACTCCGCACCCTACACTACAGGAGGGGCAGATGGTATGGGCTACTTTTA
The DNA here is from genome assembly GCA_020854975.1 of Methanobacterium sp. GTDB lineage: Archaea > Methanobacteriota > Methanobacteria > Methanobacteriales > Methanobacteriaceae > Methanobacterium > Methanobacterium ferruginis. Next base: position 9,862 of record JAHKLQ010000194.1, on the reverse strand, counting down.
ACATATTTTTACACCTGTTCATTGGTTGATTTGATTCGATTTGATGGTTATCTGATAAATTTTAAAGTTAAATTTTAAAGTAAAGAATTATCGAAGTATAAAACACTCTTAAATGGTTAATTCAGCTTTTAAGCGAGTTTTCTTCTTATGATTTAACAATTTTTTAGGGATTAATTTTTGAATTCACCTGAAAAACAGTTTAAATAGACTTCTGGGACATTTTTGATGGTTACTATACTGTTTTTGGTGACGTTCACAATGTTTATCATGGTATTCATACATTTATCCAGTATGAGTGGGGAGAGTTCGTTGGAACGTTTCTCTAAATCTTCTGATTTGTCTTCACAATCCAGAGAACCCTGTACTGCAAATTGAATAGGCATTTCACCTATTGCGTTCAAAGTACATGTATATTCCATGTTTCCTTCATCTGTTTTTGTGTATTCAATACTCCAATCGATATTTAGGTTTAAATCACAGCTTTTTGGATTTATTCCTGGTCGAATCATCTTGATTTTGTTTATACAAACATCCACATTTGTATTACTTATTATCATTTTTATATTACCTCCGTGATGATTAATAAATCCTTAAGTAGTATTACACTTATAAAGCTTTGGATTTAAAAAGAGACTTAAAAATCTTTTTTAATGCGTAAATTTGAATCATTGGAATTATAATCACAATAAAATGAAGTTTAGTCTTTTTTATCCTTAAATACGTATGGATTGTCCGTTGTTACTTGATTTTTGTTTATACGTTCTAATGTTGTTCAACTAATTGGGGTAAAATTAAAAGAGAAATTCAAAAAAAGCCTTTCATTATCCTTTGTTTTAACTCCTTAATTTTGAGAAAAAAATATTATTACTTACAATTTATTTATTACAAATTAGGTATGATCATGATATTTGTAATAAATTTATTATATAAATTAATATAATCAGTTACTTTTAATTTTATTTCAGGGTTTTTTCCAAATTCAATGTCAGAAAAGAATTTAATGGTACTATGGGGACATATGGGACTTATTTTTTATATAAGCCATAAGTTTTAGGTTTAAAATTTTAGTAATTTATCGTAACCATAAACCTTATATAGTTGTTACTACATTTTATGTGACTAACTGGTAGTAATAAAGTAAATAATGGTTATATTATTACTGTTAGTTACCATTAATTACTATCAGTTATGACAGTGTGTGAATGGAATGCCACCATTTACGTCAACCCTTCCTACAGAAAAATGGAGGCTTTAAAGTCTCCTTTTAATTATTATTAGAATTATCATGATTTAAAAATTTGTTAAATTGTAATTTAATGAAAATGAGGCTGAACAATGGATATTGAATGTCAAGTAACAGATATTGAAATATTTCCCCACAGATTACTGGGTTGTGAAACAACTGAAAAACTATTGACAGATTTAAATGAGATTGATGCGGTTAATAGGATAGTTATCCATGGACGGAGGGTACCTGTAGAGGATGGAGAAGAACCTAGGTTTATCACTATTAAAGGTGAAAGAATTGATCTGCATGTTAAAACTGGCAGAGTTTTAATTGAAATTAGGACGGCAGAAGTTGAAGATCCTGATGTGTTTTGCAACGAAATTCGGGGAATATGTACTCAACATTTACCTTTTGGGTTCAACATGACTGAAGGAACTTTCATCCGCAAACAAAAAACAGTGAGTGACGGACTCAAGTATGGAGAAAATATTGATAATATACCTGATAAATTAGTGGGATTAACTGATCAAAACGTTTTGGTTGGCGAGAGAACAACAAGCATCAAAAAATAAATGAGAAAAACTATTTAAACATTTTTTCCCTATTAAACAGGCCAATTTTCCTATTTAGTGGGTAATGGAGGTTTCTTTTCCTTATTTATTCCTCCTTCATTTCCTTGTTTTCATTATAAATAAATTTATAACTATTATCAATATTTATTTTATCAATATTTATTATAAATATAACTAAATTTATTATTTACTCCAAATTTTTTATAATTTTGTGTCACAAATCAAAACATTTATATTACATTTAGACTATCTAATTTTGTACTACTAAACCCGTAGGTAGTATTAAGATTTGACGGAAAAAAGGAGTGATAGTATGAAAGTTGCAATATTAGGAGCCGGTTGTTACCGAACCCATGCGGCCAGTGGGATAACAAACTTCAGCCGAGCCTGTGAAGTAGCAGAACAAGTAGGAAAACCAGAAATAGCCATGACTCATTCAACCATTACCATGGGTGCAGAGCTCAAGGAACTGGCTGGAGTTGATGAAATAGTAGTAGCCGACCCTTCATTTGACAACAACTTCACTGTAATAGATGATTTTGACTATGAACAGGTTATAGAGGCTCACAAATCAAACCCAGAAAGTATAATGCCTCAAATTCGGGAAAAAGTTAATCAAGTGGCAAAAGATCTTCCCAAACCACCAGAAGGTGCCATACATTTCACACACCCTGAAGATCTAGGTTTCGAAGTAACCACTGATGATAATGAAGCAGTGGAAGATGCAGACTGGGTCATGACCTGGTTACCTAAAGGTGATATGCAGATGGGAATTATCGAAAAATTTGCAGACAACCTGAAAGAAGGAGCCATTTTAACCCATGCCTGCACTGTACCCACCACCATGTTCCAGAAAATATTTGAAGACTTATCGAGCGACGAAATGAATGTAGCTCCTAAATTCAATGTATCTTCCTATCACCCTGGAGCAGTTCCTGAAATGAAGGGACAGGTATACATTGCTGAAGGTTACGCCTCCGAGGATGCTATCTGTAACTTAGTGGATTGGGGTGTTGCAGCCAGGGGAGATGCCTTTAAATTACCTGCAGAATTGTTAGGACCAGTATGTGACATGTGCTCTGCACTCACTGCAATTACCTATGCTGGAATACTCAGTTATCGTGACTCAGTAATGAATGTTCTAGGTGCTCCGGCAGGTTTCGCTCAGATGATGGCTAAAGAGTCCTTATCACAGGTTACAGATCTTATGGAGAAAGTTGGAATCGACCATATGGAAGAAAAACTTGACCCTGGAGCATTACTGGGAACTGCAGATTCCATGAATTTCGGTGCAGCTGCAGATATACTGCCTTCAGTCATGGAAGTCATGGAAAATAGGAAAGGAAAAGGTCCAACCTGCAACGTATAATAATACAGAAACCCTTTTTATTTTTTATTTTTTTACGAAAAAAGAGGAAAATTCATGAAATTACAATTTAAAATGAGTTCAAATCATGAAACTCAGAGTTTTTGAGATTATTTCAGATTAACTGGTCATTTAATCAATCTACTAACCATAAAACTTATAAACTCATCAAGGTGCTAAATTGATAAACAAAATTATCAACAGAGCTTTAAAAGAAGAAGAATTAAAGAAAGATGAAGTTCTGGATCTTTTCAAATCAAGATCTTATGAGGATGTTGCCAGAATTTTTGAAGCAGCCTCTGAACTTCGAAATTCTAAAAGCAGAATGATTAAATTAACATCCACGGTTCATTTAACCAATGTGTGTAAAATAACTCCTAAATGCAAGTATTGTGGATTTGCTGCTAAAACTTCTTCTGAGGGATATTTTCATTCTTTTTCAAAAACAGAGGATGAAATTTCACTGGCAGTACAGTCAATTGAAAAAGCAGGAATTCCAAGGGTCAGTTGCTCTGGGGCCCATGGATATAAAGGACAACATGCTGTCCAGGCAGCCAGAATTGTAAAAAAGAATACAAACCTTGAATTACTGGTAAATGTTGGTTCCGACCTTAATCAAGAATCCATCGGAGCCCTAGCAGAATATCAGACTGATACTGTATGTTGTAACCTGGAAACAATTAATAGAGAATTATTCAACCAACTTAAACCTGGTGAAAGACTCAAAGACAGACTTGAAGTATGTAAAATGATAAGTAATGCAGGTATGGAGTTATCTTCAGGTTTACTTATTGGAATAGGTGAATCTTACCAGGACAGGGTCAATCATCTTTTTTTCCTCAAAGAATTTCCCACCTTGGGTGAAGTACCCATTATGGGCTTTAATCCTTACCTGGACACGCCCATGGAAAATCATCCTCCATGTTCCCTGATCGAACAGATGAAAACCATTGCCATAACCCGATTAATATTCAATGATCTACGTATAACTGTTCCTGCCCCTACCATTGGCCCGGAAAATGTTAAATTTTCCCTAATGGCCGGGGCAGATAATGTGGCAACGGTTATTCCGGATCAGTACCCCTTAGATGTTAAAGGTGTGGGATCTCCACAATGTGGAAACCTTAAAGAAGTTATTAACACAATTAAAGAGCTTGGACTAAACCCCCAACTCAAAGAAACATTATGCCCTGTTAAAGAAAAGGGAATCACCAAAATATGAACAAAAACCAAAACATGTAAACCCAGAATAAAAAATTAAAGCTAAACTAAACTTTTGACAACAGAACGATTCAAGGGCAGGTGAGTCCATGAACATAGAAAAAACCATTAAAAACGCTTATCAGGAATCTGTACGGGATGAACGTTTCGGAGATACAGAGGATGAATTAATAGCCCTCAGAAATCACATCAGATCCTGTAAGAGGATCGTGGTTCCCAACAAAAATACAGTGAAAACTTCCGCTATAAATGAAGTATTAACCAAATTCAATTTACCAAGCGCTGACCATTTATGCATCCACACCAATTCCGCAGACCTATCAAGAACTCCCGCAATCACTAAAGCTCTTCTGGCCCTGGATATATGTGATTGTGACTTGGTGATTGCCAGGGGACGTCTGGGAGTACCTGGATCTGGATCATTACTGGTAATAATGGATAAAAAGGGTAGGATACTATCAGCAGCAACATCCCCTTCGCATATCGTACATGGTAAAGAAGTTGATGAGGCAGTTAAAGATGAGATCACCCAGGCCCTCTTAAGAATAGGATTCACGGTGTTGGAATGATCATCAAAGAAAGGGGAATCACAGAAGAAGTCTTCACCTTATATTCTGGACTGGAAGTAGTTGATCTACTCAATCAAATAGGTGAGGTTAAATGTGAAGCTGTCATTAACTGGATGGAATCATTAGATGTGAATGTGGAAGAAACTGTTATTGTAGGGGCCTACGTCACCGGGATGAAACTGGCCGAACAATTTAAAAAATTTTCACAAGTAACAGTTATTGACATTCAACCCCATCTAAAATATCTTTTAGGGGATGATATTGACTTTACTGATGACCTGACCAGAATCAGCCAGGCAGATATGGTAATTGACACCACTGGTTTAGGGGGTTTAAGCCCTGAATCGGTTAGAGAGTTTGTTAACTCTGATGTTGAAGTATTCCTGACAGAAGATCCCACTGCAGATGGTAGTGATCACAGTATCATAGAAAAAAGCAACATAATGGACAGGATCCATCTGGCCAGTTCAAGGTATAAGGGAGTCCTGAAAACTGAAGGTTTAAAAACAAAAACATCAGGAACCATGACTCTTACCATGGAAGTACTCCGGAAAAGTCTTGATGATATCCTAAAAATTAATGGAGTTCTTTATGGGGTGGCAGGGATGAACTTCTATGAGGGGGTTCTTTTTAAAGAAGAAGATTATGATAAATTTTCAAGGCTCATGAGGAAACCAGCACTCATTACATCATCTTTACAACCATTATCTTCTGATGATACTCTGGAAAAACATTTACAAAAAATAAATTCCCAGGTGGAAGATGTTAGCATCTGAACTTTTCAAACTTATAGAACAGAAGGTCCCTCTTAAACTGGCTTTAAATGATGATCTAGTAGGATTCATAGGTTTTGGCAATCCGGAAGAAATGGAGGTGGAAAAGGCAGTAGTGCTTTTAGATCTTGTTCCTGGCAATACTCTCACTGGAGTGGAAACAGATCTTGTAGTTTGTCACCATCCACCCATATTTCCTCCATCTATTCCCACTTACATCATCCATTCCAATTGGGATATCGTCCAGGGTGGAGCTAATGACGCCCTGGCCGAATCCTTAAAATTAGAGGTCACAGATGTTTTAGAAGAGGAAACAGGAATAGGAAGGATTTGCACAACCCAGTGCAGTCTGGATGATTTTATGGAGAATGTTTTCAAAAGTTTACCTACAGATAACATTAGACTGGTAAAAGGATCCAAAAAATTAATTGAAAAAGTAGCAGTAATATCCGGGTTTGGTTTAAACCCTCACTATATAAAATTATCAAGAGAAAAAGGGGTGGATCTGTTATTATCAGGTGATCTTACACATCCTGGAAGCATAATCGCTAAAAAATTAGGTATAACCCTTATTGATGCCACTCATCAGGCCACAGAAGTTCCTGGTTTGATAAGACTCTGTCAGTTACTGAATGAATTAGGAGTAAATACCCGTTACCATGACACTGGAGCTTCTTGGGAAACTTTTCATCAAGCTCAACCTCTGGAAATTGGACCAAAAAGTGGGATATCATGAAATAAATAATAATGTAATTATTATCTTAACACAAAAATATGTGGAGGGTTTTTAGGGGCAAAAGGGATAAATTAACCAAAAGAAAAAGTAATACTTTTTTAAGACAAAGTATTTATAGTACTTAGTACTAATATTATTCTTGGAAGAGGTTTTGCCTCATAACACCTCCTCCTTATGTTCAATAGAAGGATGGAATACCGTAAGGTAAAAAAAATCTGGATATTGTGTGAATGGTAGGGCATCTGATGATTATACGCATTTTTCGCTCAAATGTATCACAAGATTTGGATGCCCTGCAGTTCTAATTTTGTTATTCATACTACTTAAATACCTGATTTATCACTCTTCTAACAACCTGAGGGATGATAAGGAGAAACGAATGAACATAGAAGAAATTGAAAATAATAAGATCCCAAAAGGCCATGTGACATTAGTTGGCCTAGGAAGGTTAGGAATACGAACTGGATTGAACTTAACACAAATTCATAGAGGAGGACCTCAGAAAATAACTGCCATTGACTCACAAAAGATCTCAGCCGGTGATATAATTTTCAAAATCCTGGGAGGAAAACCTGGAGAATACAAGGTGGACTTTTTACATGAATTAAGAGGAATTAAAGAGGTTACACCCATTCGAGAAGACATAAACCTGGAAAATTTAGATTTAATTAATGGTGATGTGGTTTGTGTGGAAATAGCAGGTGGAAATACAATTCCTACCACTGCAGCCATAGTTAAAAGGGCACATGAACTGGGAGCAGCTACCATAAGCACTGCAGGAGTTTTTGGGATTGGTAATGACAAAATTGAAGTTATGGATATTTCCCAGGCAGATTATAACAATCCAGTTGCCAATGAATTGAAAGCTGAGGGTATAACTGAAAATCACACCATAATAACCACTGGAAAATTCATAAGGGATGTTGAACCAGTAACTCCTTATGTTTTAGATGAAATTGCCAAACTTATAACCATTGAAATTATGAAAGCTTTGCAAGCTAAATTCCAAGTATTGAACTAAGTTTAAAAATAAAATTATCCCTAAAATTAATCCTAAAATTAACTTATAAATAACTTACAGATGATTATTAGAGAGTTTCATAAGGTTTCATAACCCAAGATCCAGAAAACAGCAAAAAGATTTAAAATGACTATAAAAATCGCCACTGCAGAATGTTTCACCCATGGGATTATCGCCAGGGAAATACATGCCTGCGCACAGGGTTATCAGGGTGAATTTGGCCCGGATATTTGGAAACCTGCAACATTGGAAAATTTTCAAGATGAAATAACGCTTCTGTGTGGGATGTTCATACCCACCTTAAGTGCACTTAAATCTGTTTTGAAGGTTGATCCTCCCGAACCACATAAATTACTCAATGGTATAAAAGTTTATAAGGAAGAAGATGATCAGGAAGTGGCAGTATTAATGGCCAAAGCCGTTAAAAATATTTCTGGGGCAGATATAGGGATCGGAACCACAGCAGGTATTGGAAAAGGTGGAATTGCCATAGTAACTCCAGAACTAGCAGTTAAAACCACTTCAGATGTTTACGCTGATTTGTGTTCTTCCAATTCAGAACAACTTCTTTTAAGACAGAGATCAGGTGTGGAAAAAACGTTACTTCTACTTGAACAGATTTTAAACCATCAATCCTGATGAGGAAAAAAATTAAAGAGTTAAGGGACTTGGTGGTGAAGATGGATGCGGAAGTAGAATAACCTTTAGGTTTTAGGTATATTATTTCTTTGCTCTTCTTCCAACACGTGTAACATTTTATGATAATTTTCTTCACCTAGTTCATGCAGAAGCCGATGATGTAACTGGCTTTTAACCAAATGCAACACTTTGTGAAAAGATTCTACTCCAATAGCATGCAATATCTCATGATATGCTTCTTCAACCGTTAGCTTAACTTCACATTTTACTCCATTACTTTTAAGCAAATGTAGGAGTTCAGCTGATTTAGGTGGTTTGAGATGGGCTTTTTTAAGAGTTTCATAATCATTGAAAATCTCTTCAGGAGTGCCCTGGCCTATAATTTGCCCGTCGTGCAGTACGAAGATCTTATCTGCAAACTGAGTAACCATCTCCACATCGTGGGATGCAATGATAATACTCATATCCTCTCGGTTTAACCTATAAAGTATTTCCATAACCTGATCCACACCCTTGGGATCCAGACCAGTGGTAGGTTCATCAAGAACCATAATTTCTGGTCTCATGGCCAGTATACCAGCAATTGCCACTCGTTTCTTCTGGCCACCACTAAGATGATGGGGTGCTCTTTTTTCAAGTCCACTCATTCCCACCATTTTTAAGGCTTCTTCAACCCTTTCATCAACTTCATCATCAGAAAGTCCCAGGTTCATGGGTCCAAAGGCCACATCTTCTATTACAGTAGGTGCGAAGAGTTGGTCATCAGGATTCTGGAAGACAATACCCACCTTCTGTCTGATCTGCATCAGTTTTTCCTTTTCATAGACCGCGGGTTTACCATCAATTTTTATCAATCCCGAAGTGGGTTGGTTAATACCGTTGAAATGGGCAAAAAGTGTTGATTTTCCAGCTCCATTAGAGCCGACAATAGCCACTCTTTCACCCTCTTTTATTTCAATATTTATTTTATGAAGGGCGTCTGTACCGTCAGGATAAGTGAAGCACATGTTTTCGGTTTGGATGATTGTTTTGGTCATATACCTTGCCTCATTGGTTAATTGATTATTTTTTTAATATTATACTATATTCACTCCCAAAAAACCCAGTTGTGGAAAGAAGAACATGGCTAAAATTTGCAGACAAGCTACTAATAACAGGGTAATGGTGATAAAAATATATTCACCGTAGCCAATTTTAGCTTTCCGGTCATGGTAAAGTTTTGATTTATCTGAAAAACCCCGACTGGCCATACTGAGATAGATGGTTTCCCCCTGTTCATATGCCCGGAGAAACATCATAGCTACAGTGTAACCTAACTGTTTCATCCTCCATTTGTAGGAAATTTTATTATTAAAAGCATCAAAACATCTGGCTTTCTGGGCGTGGGTTATACGATGAAGTTCATCATAGAACATGAACAGGAATCTGATCATGAGACTTAAGATCATGGCAAACTCTCGGGGCATTCCTAACTTCCGGAATGACTGCACAACTTCTTGCATGGGGCTTATGGAAGATAAGAGCACGATTGAGGTTAGGGCTACAATGAGTCTGGACATAAGAAGCGCAGCCCACATCAAACCACCATCAGTGATATGTATCCCAAACGCACCAGACCATATGATGTTTCCAGGATGTATGAAAGGTTGGAATGCAATTATAAAGCCACCAAAGGGTAAAAGCAGCAGTACTCTTGTTAAAGAGGTTTTAAATGAAAGTTTTGATATGTACATCAAT
>JAHKLQ010000130.1 GCA_020854975.1 Methanobacterium sp. | reverse complement strand
TGGTTGAATTTGAAGATCTTATTCACCTCACTTAACCTGTAACTCAGAAGGGGAATAAATCGCAGGGCCATCACTATTATCATGGAAATATGGGGAAATCTCTTTGAAAAAAGATAAAGCATCTCCTGATAAGAAACTGAACGATTATATGAAGCAAATACCAGTAATATGATTAGGAGGGAGAGACTCATTAAAATTCCATACACCAAAGCCTCCAGGGTAATGAAATAGCTTCCCATAATATATATTTGGGTGGTTCCCACTTTGGATGCCAGGGGGTTTAAAATAATTATTAGAATAGACATGGGGATAAAAAACTGGATTACATTCTTAAATTCATGACTAATGCCCTGCATGGCAATTAGAACCGAAATGCAAATTAAAAAAGAAATCAAATAGTAGGGGTCATTGAAAAGGAATGCGAGAATTACAAGTAGCAAATAGTAAATAACATATATTGCCGGATGAATTACTGTTAATTTCAAGGTTCGGCTCCATTAAATGATTAGATGATTTTTACTATTTTTATAAGTTACAACTACATAATCAGGATTTAAAAAGTTATATGGATTTAAGGGACTTAGGAGGTCTAAGTCCCTTAGTTGTGGCACCTTTAGGAAAACAAGGAGTTTTTTGGACCCTATTGGTGTCAATTTGTAGGTGTATGGATTATCAAGTATCCATAGAACTTTCTACTATATAAACTTTAGTTGAAATTTTTTAAAGTATTATGGAAAAATTTATATTTGTAATACTCTTTAATATTTTTCAGGGGATATTGAATTATTCAATTTACCCATAAAACAAAAAGGAGGTGAAAATCTTGAGAAAACAAGCAATTTTACTAGTAACAACAATTGTTTTTGCACTGATGCTGTGTGGAGCAGTATCAGCAGAAGATCTAGACGGAAGTATTGATACAGGCCAACAACAGGTGAATTTAACTGATAATCAGAGTGTAACTACTGATACCTCGGGAGATGATCAGGATCCCAGAATCTATGGAGTAGTAAAGCAAATCTACAATGAAAGTTCTGGGAGTTATACAAATCTTACAAATGCCATTCCTGTGAGTGATGCAACTGTTACCATTAAAAATCCAGTTGATGATTCAGTGATTGCCACCGGAACCACCAATGCCAATGGAGAATATGATATCAGTTTCCTATCAGCACTCACCCAGTTCAAGGTGGAAATCGCCTACTCCACGTACAAAACTTACCTGGAGAATGTGACACCAACAGGTACACCCATACCAGAATATCAACTGAACCACACTTTCATGCCAGATATTGCCATGTTATTTTCAGATTCTGAGAGAGCAGCGGCAATTAAAAGCCTAAATAATCGTAGACTAATCTGTTTAGATATTTGGTATGGCACATCAGAAAATGATTGGATTATGGAGTACGTGAACTTTGCCTACATAGATATGGCTATGCCAGGATCAGGATATGGTGACTCCTGGTACGATGAACTACTGCTTAGTCCAGCAAATGCAAACTACATGATCTCCCATGCCCATGGATATCCCTGTGACACAGATACAGATTCTTATGGTGGAGATGGACTGCATATAGTAGGTGGTCATGACACCAGCGATACTGAAAATTCACTGGAAAACACCTACCTGGGTTCTTACTATAGTTTAGCCACTGGAACTGCTATACAAACAAATCTGCAGTACATGGTGGAGTACATCTATTACCTACTTGGAGAAACAACCATTAACCCTACCCAAGATGGAAAAGGCCCGGTGATGGAGACACCTAGCTGGGGCATATATCATCCGGACTATCCCACCAAAACAATGTCTGCTGTCCCTACCCATGATCAGGTAAAGACATGGATAGAGTCTAATCCAGGATATACAGCTTATGGTAGTTTAAATTGGATGGAAGAAGATTACAGCAACTGGTCAGCAACATCAAGAGATACATTATACCAGGAATTTGAAAACTGGTATGATAACAATAAATCCAGTATAACCGGTCCATATATAGTAATCGTCAGTTACAGTCCTGGTGAAACCATCGATGCCCTGATAAGAGAATATGAAAGTCAGGGTAGAGCGGTTTTGAACCTGTTTCAGAGTGAACAAACTCCTGCTACCAGTGTTTTACTGGAAGAACTGGTGATTGGAATTAATGGTAATGGGCCACTGGAAAGGGGAGTCTCTGCAATTACATCACTCTACAGTTTTTCACTAAACTATGCAAACTTCACAAATGGAAACGGAGCTTTAAGTGAACTGGAAGCCATTAATCTAGCAGTAATCAAAGGAATTCAGTTATACGAGGAGAGCAGTTTAACCAGCCCACTGGGTGCTCAGGCAGAATGGACCTATGCTGTAACCTATCCTTACTTTGAAGGAGTGTTCAGTCCCATTGTAATATCTTACAATGATGAAAACGGAGTGGAACATCCTCTGGATGCAGGAATACAAAAATTAGTTACCATGACTAATATGTGGGCTAAACTCAAGGAATTACCCAATTCTGAGAAGAAAATAGCCATAATACTCTACAATTATCCACCAGGAAAGGCAGAAATGGGAGCTTCATACTTGGATGTTTTCCAGAGTGTGCATGACCTTCTGGTGAAACTGAAGGATGCAGGTTACGATATTGGAACTGAAGAAATACCCACTGCCAGTGAACTATTCACTCAGGTAGCTGAATTCGGTAACAAAGGTAGCTGGGCACAACCACTCCTAGATCAGTACGTGCAGAACAACCTGGAATCACTGCAACTCAATGGACAACTGGTTAATGCAACCACCTACCTGGCATGGTTCAGCCAGTTACCAGTAGCCTTACAGCAGCAGGTTATAGAAAAATGGGGCGATGCCCTGGGTGATATCATGGTTTCTTCTGGATCAATTGTAATTCCCGGTATAATGCTAGGCAACGTGTTTATCACAGTACAGCCCAGCAGAGGATGGGAAGAAGTGGAAGATTATCATGATGCATATTTACCACCACACCACCAGTACATTGCATTCTATAAATGGTTAGAAGAAGTCTTTGGAGCCAATGCCATGATCCACATGGGAACCCACGGAACTCTGGAATGGCTTCCAGGAAGAAACATTGGCCTACAGGAAGATGATTGGCCATTCCAGTTATCCAACATACCAAACATCAACCCCTACATAGTATCCAACCCAGGGGAAGGGTTGGTAGCAAAAGACAGGGCTAATGCACTCATAATAGATCACATGACACCCGCCATGGTGAGGTCCAATTTATACGGAGACTTGGTGGTTATACATGATCTAATACACCAGTACCAAAATGCATTGAACCTGGGTAACAACCAGATCCTACCTGCACTGGAAACACAGATAACTGCAAAAGCAAATGAATTAGGCCTTCAAAACCAGCAAAGTGGACAAAACTTTACGGAATGGTTGGAAGAAATTCATCTACAGTTACACGAAATTGAAAACGACGTCATACCCCTTGGTCTACACAGTCTAGGTCAGGTTTTAACTGGTGATGAACTGGTGGAAGAAATCTTCACCATAGCCTCATCCATGACCCAAATAATGGATCATATGAAAACCCTACTTTACCCAGCAATAACATTGAGCTATTATGATATGCAACAAGACACCCAGTACGAAGATGAACTGGATGCCATAGACACTCAGGTCAGAACCTATATAACAAGAATAGCAAATGGTGAGGATCCAAACAGTCTGGGCATTAGCAACGCAGATCTACTGGCTGATCTTGAGTACTGCAACCAAACCATCAACGAAATCAGGGACAATCAGGAATGGGAAAATCTCTTAAACGCTCTTAACGGAGGATTTGTCACATCTGGCTTGGGGGCTGACCCTGCCTACGCAGATGTTCTGCCTACAGGTGTTAACTTCTACGGTGCCAACCCCAAGAAAATGCCTACAGAAGCTGCATGGAATACTGCTAAGGAGGTAGTAGATCAACTGTTAACTAATTACTACTTAGAACACGGTGAATTCCCGGAAACCATTGGAATGGTCATGTGGGGAACTGAACTACTCAGAACCGATGCTATATCCATAGCAGAGTTTCTGTATCTTTTAGGTGTCCAACCAGTGTGGAGTGATAATAAAGATGTCCAACCCATGCCTCAACTGATTCCACTGGAAAATTTGACCATTACAATTGATGGTGTCACCTTACAGAGACCAAGAATTGATGTATTCACTACAGCAGTCACTGGAAATGAGATCTGGATAAATCTTATGAACAATGCAGTTAAAGTAGCTGCAGAAGCACCTGGAGAAACTGCTGAGGAAAATTACGTTAAAAAACACCTCTCTGAAAACGATTCTTTGGATCGTGTCTTCGGTCTCAGAGGACTGGTTTTAGAGGGAACTGGTGTCTGTGATATGGTACCTAATACCAGTAAATGGGATACCAGTGATGAACTGGCTAGTGTCTATCTATCCCGAGTTTCATATGCATGGAGATCAACTGAGGACGGAGTCCAAATCAGTCAGAACAGAAACACCTTCCAATACCTTCTGGGTAACATGGACATGGTAACTCAAACCATTGACAGCACCTGGAGATTACTGGATACTGATGACTATTATGACTGGTTTGGTGGAATGTTCCTGGCATCCCAGAGTTTAGGTGGAAATCCAGATGCCATATTAGCAGATATCCGGAACAAAAACAATATAATAACTCGAACTGCCCAGGAAGAGGTTGAACTAGAGATAAGATCCCAGTTACTAAACCCAACTTACCAGGATTCACTCTTAGGCACGGCCAGTGGTTGGATGGAATATGCCTCCCGATATGAGAATTTATTTGGAATGCAAGCCACCACTGGATGCGTATCTAACGAAATGTGGACTCTGGCAGCCCAAAATCTCTTAAGTGATCGATTCAGTGTAAACGCAGATTATCAGGCCTATGCCACTCAAAGTATGCTGGGATGGGTTATTGAAGCTTCCAGAAGAGATATGTGGCAAGCAGATCCACAGCTGTTATCTGATCTGAAAGATAAGTACATGCAAATTGCCACAGAATATGGAGTGTGCTGCTGTCACCACACCTGCGGAAACCTGGCATTTAACCAGTACATGATTACGGGTTCATCCCTAAGCACAGCACAACTTCAACAGTTTGCTGCTGTTCTACAGGGTGCAACCGGTGAATTAGTCACTGTAGGAACCACTGGAAATACAGGACAAACTGGACAGAATGGTCAGAGCACAGGTCAAAGCAGTAGTACTGGTCAGACCACTAGTGGAAGTTCATCATCTGGTAGTGTTTCGCTAGGGGATGTTGGTGCATCTCAGGAAGTTTCAACATCTGGAGAACAAACAAGTACCACTGGAGAAGGTAGTGCTTATGAAGTATCACAGGCAGGTCAACAATCATCAGGTCAGTCCAGCATGCCCATAGTGGCCATTGTTGGAGTGATACTACTAGTGTGTTTGATAGGTGTCGGATACTTCCGAAACAGTATCTTTGGATTCTTCAAAAAATAGACCAATTTTCCCCCATTTTATTTTTTTTGGGACTTTGTTTACTTTTTTTTATTTATTTTAAGGGATATTCCAAAATGAGCATTAAATTTTAGTCCTGTGTATATGTTTTTCAATTTATCTATTTAATTACTATTACTGATTATCGTAATATTTATATTCAAATATATTTTAATTATTGTAAGGTTTAGTTGAATTAAGAATAGATTTAGATCATCACTATTGAAGATTTAAATACTATTTACATCAATTTTGCCGCTATAAAAATATTTAAAAAAACAAAGGAGGTGAGAATATAAGAAAACAAGCGATTTTACTAGTAATGACAATTGTTTTCGCACTGCTCTTATGTGGAGCAGTATCAGCAGAAGATTCACAGGAGGTAAGTGGTGTTGAAAACAACACATTCAATTCAAGTACTGAGAACAGTAGTGCACTAATTGATCCGGAGATAACCCTAAATATCAACTTAGAACATCCAGAAGCCCTTTCTGAAGGTAAAAAACCAGATTTAACAGTTAAGGATGCTGACGGAACAGTTATAAATGACATAACAGTAACAAAAAGTGGAGATAATCAATACAAATTGAATTTTATCAGTGATAAAACAATTTTCAATTTAACTATTGGTGCAATGGGACATGTGCCTCAAACTGTGAATGTATTGGTTTCCCAGAGGAACGTCTCAGATCCTATCCTATATGGAAATGTATCAGTATATTTAAGAGCTTACAGTCTGATGATACTGGGAGGTGGCCCTGGTCTTGCTAAACCATTTGTTGAAGCTAACCAGGACCTTAGAGAAAAGGGATACTACTTTAATCTAAACTTTTTCTCATACAATGAAGTTACTTCAACCAGTGAGGATATAAAAAATAGGATTAATCAGCATGCTCTCACTTCAGATGTTATTATAATGTATATGATGTCTGATCCAGAAGCTATAGCCACAAGACAACTTTTGTCTGGTACAAATGCCAAAATTTATGCAGTAGCTATATCTGCATTCTTAAATGACACATCAATAATTTCCAATGACACTGATCTGGGACGATACTTTTCTGGTGGTCCTGAGAATTTTGCAAAGCTACAGTTGAGAATTCTCCAAAAAATTGGAATGGCAGTTAATCAATCCGAAAATTTAACTGCTATAAACTATTCTACACATTTTATTTACCACCCTCAATCAGGGGCTACTTTTACCACATGGAATGATTACTTCAATTGGTATACGGAGACAGGTAGGTATAAATTGGATGCTCCCTGGGTAGGAATAATGTTTGATCGCAGTTTTTTCCTTAATGGAAATACAGAACTTTACAGTGAAACCCTTAAAAGTTTTGAACAGAAAGGAGTCAATGTTATAATGGCTGTGACCTATGGTGATGAAGGTAGAACTAATGCTATTTCCAATTTTTTTATGAATGGAAACAGCACCAGGGTAAATGCTGTGGTGGCATGTTTGGCGTTTTATGTGGTGTACGGTAAACCAGAAGAAAGTGCTACGTTGCTTAAAAGGCTTAATGTTCCGATATTCACTCCCATATATGCTCTGAATTTAGAAGATTGGCAGAACAGTTCTGCGGGTCTTGCTGGTCAAGCAGTATACGCATACATTGCCATGCCTGAACTTGAAGGCAGAATCGAGCCAATTATGATGGGGGGAGTCGATTCAGAAGTTGATATTGACTCATACACAGGAATCAGCGTAACTCGTTATATAGCCCTACCTGACAGAGTAGAAAGAATTGTTGGAAGAGTTATTAACTGGATAAATCTTCAGACTCTATCAAATGAGGATAAGAAAATTGCGCTCCTCTACTACAATCATGATGGTGGTAAAGATGGAGTAACTGCAACCTACCTTAATGTTCCTCAAAGTATATCCGCAATACTCACTGCTCTAAGAAATAATGGATATAATGTACCAGCAAATTATTCTGTGGACTCTATCATTGAATCATTCTTTACAGAAGGAAACAATATAGGTTCCTGGGCTCCCGGGGAGCTTGAAAAAATTGTTAATGCTGGAGCTATTACCATACCCCTCAGTACTTATATGGCTTGGTTTAACCAATTACCACTTTCTCTTCAACAGGAAGTTATTGCTGAATGGGGTCCCGCTCCGGGTAATGTGATGGTATATAACAATCAAATTGTTATTCCGGGAATAATGTTGGGTAATGTGTTTTTAGGACCGCAACCTATGCGAGGATGGGGTGAAGACCCTAGCAAAATAGCCCACTCACCCACATTACCACCATCCCATCAGTACATAGCATTTTATCTGTGGCTTCAAAACGAGTTCCAGGCCAATGCAGTCATCCATTTAGGAACCCATGGTTCATTAGAATGGTTACCAGGTCGAAGCGTAGGTCTGGGGGGAGATGATTGGCCGGATGTGTTAATGGGAAACATTCCTGACATATATCCTTACATTGTGGATAACCCTGGAGAAGGAACACAGGCAAAAAGACGTGGATATGCAGTAATCATTGACCATATGACTGCACCATTAATCAGTTCAGGATTATATGGTGATCTTTCAGATTTAAAGGATTTAATGAACTCCTATGATGATGCGGGCACAGAAGAGAGAAAGGAACTTCTTAAAACTCAGATTAAATCATTAATAACTAAATTGCATTTTAATGAGGAAATGGGCTTCAATTTAGAGACAGATCCTTTTGATGATATCAAAAATGCTGTTGAACACAAATTAGAGGAAATTGCAGAAACCCTGATGCCTTATGGGCTTCACACTTTTGGTGTTGTAATGAATGATACCATGATTGATCAAATGGTGGAGTCCATTGTAAGTTTTGATCCAGTAAACAGGAATAACACAGCATTCAGGACTCAGATAAGGCAGGAGATTGCTCAGATTTTTGAAATGGAGAATTTATTGGCTGCACTGCGCGGTGAGTTTATATCTCCTGGATTAAGTGGTGATCCAATAAGAAAAGCGGGTGATGTGTTACCTACTGGGGCCAATTTTTATTCCTTTGATCCCCGTACAGCGCCTGATGAGACTGCCTGGCAGATTGGAGTGAAGATGGCTGATGATCTCTTGAAAGATTACTATGAAAAGAATGGATGTTTCCCTGAAACCGTAGGCATCGTTCTATGGGCTCTGGAAACCATGCGTACTAAGGGTCATACTATTGCTATGGCATTGAGGTTAATGGGTGTAGAACCAGTTCTTGATTCTGGAAAAAGGTTCGTTGATGTTAAAGTTACTCCTTTGGAGAACTTGACCCTCACCATTAACGGTGTAACTATACAAAGGCCTAGAGTTGATGTATTAGTCACCATGAGTGGTCTTTTCAGAGATACCTTCTCTTATTCAGTGGATTTGATGGATAAAGCCTTCCGTATGGTTGCAAATTTATCTGAGAATACTGACAGTAATTTTGTAAGGAAACATTACCTAACTAATTACAACAGGTATATTGAGAGCGGCATGAACACCACCAATGCTGATCTATTTGCTGGAGCCCGTTTATTCGGACCTCCAGTTGAATCATATGGTAATGGGGTTACTGATTTGATTGAGGCTACGTCTGGTTGGGATGACCAGTCAGATATTGTTGAAACCTATTTAGCCAGACAATCCTACATTTATGGAAGTGGTGTGTTTGGTGTTAATGGTCTTGAAAGTTTCAAAAACCAGTTAATGCAGGTTGATGCAACAGTAAAAGTCATTGACAATATTTATGGAGTCATTGATACTGACGATGTATTTGGTGATTTGGGTGGACTTACTATGACTGCTAAATATCTTTCAGGTAAAGATATTAGTATTTATATTGCCAATACCCGTAAAGATCCCAAGATTGAGACTCTTGGTGAACACTTAACCACAGAATTAAGAACACGGATGCTTAACCCGAAATGGGCTGAAGGAATGCTTAATGAAGGTTTTTCAGGTGCCAGGCAAATTTCTAAACAATTTGGATATCTGTTTGGATGGAATGCAGTGGAACCTGATGCGGTCCAGGATTGGATGTGGAAAGGAGTTACAGACATGTATATTCTGGATTCCAATTACCGAGATCAAATGATTAAAGGAAATCCTTATTCATTTGCCGCGTCAGCTGCCTGGGCATTAGAGGCTGCCCGTAGGGGTATGTGGGTTCCTGATGCAGCAACTTTAACTCAGGTTAAAGATCTTTATATTCAGGCTACTGTTGAGTATGGTGTTGTATGTTGCCACCACACTTGTGGAAACCTTGATTTCACCAATTATGTGGTGAGGGGTTCATCTTTGACCATGGAACAGCTTCAGCAGTTTGTTGACGTTATGCAGGCGGCTACTGGTGAACCAGTTACTTTAGGTACTACTGGAACACCATCCAAACCCACGGGTTCTGTTTCATCCACCGGTGCCTCATCTTCAGTTGGTGCTTCAGAGAGTAATGAAGCTGCTACTGAGAGTGGATCTACAAGTTCATCCTCATCAGAATCTGCATCAGAATCGGCAGGTACCGAAGGAACTTCCAAGTCCTATGAGATATCAGAAACAGGTCAACAATCTTCAGCTCAGTCCAACATGCCTATTGTGGCTATTGTAGGAGTGATACTGATGGTGGGCCTGGTAGGTGTTGGATATTTCAGAGGTAGTTTATTGAAATTCTTCAAAAAATAAACCAATTTTCCCCCATTTTATTTTTTTGGGATTTTTTATTTTCTTTTATTTTTTATGGAAATTATTTCAAATGGATTCCTCACTATTCCATAGTAAAAAATTGACTATTATTATTAATATGTCTCCAAAAATTCATTTAATCATTAACCTAATCTGAAATCCATTAAATATTCAAAAATATATCATAATATTACTATTTGCTATTATCATGGATTTAATATTACTATTTGACCAATTTACTGCTCTTTTGACCAAAATATTTATATTCCAATTTAATTTAATAATTTTAAGGCTTAGTTGAAATAATAAATGGGTTTAGACCATTAATACTAAAGGTTTAATTACTGTTTGTATCAATTTTGCCGCTAAATAAATCATTTAAAAAATCAAAGGAGGTGAAAATATTAGAAAACAAGCGATTTTACTAGTAATGACAATTGTTTTCGCACTGCTCTTATGTGGAGTAGTATCAGCAGAAGATTCACAGGAGGTAAGTGGTGTTGAAAACAACACATTCAATTCAAGTACTGAGAACAGTAGTGCACTAATTGATCCGGAGATAACCCTAAATATCAACTTAGAACATCCAGAAGCTCTTTCAGAAGACCGATTACCAGATGTAACAGTTACAGACAGTGATGGGAATAATATAAATGACATTACGGTGACAAAAAATAGTGATACTGAGTACAAAGTGAATTTTATCAGTGATAAGACCAGTTTCATCCTCACAGTTGGTGCCCTGGGGCATGTTAATGAGACTGTGAATGTAATTGTTTCAAAAACAAATCCCACAGACCCGATTCTCTATGGAAATGCCACTGTAAACCTGAGAGCTTACAATCTACT
>JAHKLQ010000143.1 GCA_020854975.1 Methanobacterium sp. | reverse complement strand
TGAAAAAGGTTCACTGCTCTTTTTCATTGGTGGAGATAACTTCATGTCACCATGTAATGGCATGAACCCTGAAGAAATACTTAAGGTCATTGAGGAAATTGAAGAAGAAATTAACATTGCCCTGAAAGCAGGTGTTGGAAAGGCACCCACTGCTGAAAAGGCCGCTAATCTTGCTGACCTTGCACTAGAAGAAATCAGAGATGGTAACACTTACAACTTGGTTCATGTCATGAAATGATAACCCATGAACTATAAACGTGTTTTTTAGATTGATTGTTGAATTATCTCTAAACTACCCACTGATCAACTTCTGGAGATTAGGAATTATTAAAGCTTATATGGCTTATATTAATTAAATAACAATACGATTAATATATAATCACTAATAACCTGACGATCAGGGTAGTAAGGGTTGATTACGGTTATAATAGTTTAAATTATAATAGTTGGAGTGGAATTGTATTGAAGTCCTAGCTCCCATGGCAGGTATCACTGATGGTGACTTTTGTAGGGGTCTTTTGAATTATGGATTTGACATGGTAACTTTAGGAGGTTACAATGCGGATAAGACCACCATTAACGCCGGGCGTGAAATTTTGGCCCGTGGAAGACCTGAATTTGATATTGAAGAAGAAGAATTAGTTAACTACCTTGAAGATCAGGCCTTACTAATTAAGGATCATGACTCATGGGATGGTTTGGTCTCTGTTAATCTTCGTTCCATTACTCCTGAACCTATCGTAGAAATTTCTAAAATTAAAAGTGTTGACGTAGTTGAGATCAATGCCCATTGCCGTCAGAAGGAGATAACTGATCTTGGCTGTGGCCAGGCCCTCTTACAAGATCATTCTTATCTGGAAAATTTCACTAAAGAAGTGGTTCAGAAGGCAAAAAGTCAGGTTTCCGTGAAAATAAGGGCTAATGTGGCTGGTGTTGATGAACTTACGATAGTCAAGGCCATTGAACATGCTGCTGCAGATTATGTTCATGTTGATGCCATGAAACCTGGTTTTAACCATGCAGATTATGATATAATCAAATCTATAAGTCAAGAAACTTCTTTGTTTCTTATTGGGAATAATTCTATTAGAAATCTTGAATCTGCCCGTGAAATGTTAGCTGCTGGTGCTGATGGAATATCAATTGCCAGAGCAGCCATGAGTGGAAGATTATCCTTTGACCTATCCCAAATATAGCAGTGATATTTTTTTATGTATAAAATTTTTAATATAAAATCATATAAAATAAAACTAAAGGATCAAAAAAACATAACATAAGGCTCATGGATGAAATTAACCTATTAATTTAGTTATTAGGGAGAAAGGTGGTTAAATGTCTTTTATAGAATTAGAAAATGTCACCAAAACCTTTGATGGTGTGGAAGTCCTGAAAAACCTGAACATAACCATAGAAGAAGGAGCTGTCCTTGGTATACTGGGAAGAAGTGGTTGTGGAAAGTCCGTCCTTATAAACATGTTAAGAGGAATGAAGGATTACCGTCCCACTGAGGGTCGAATCATTTACAATGTGGCTGTTTGCCCGGAATGTTTAAGGGTTGAACCGCCTTCCATGGCAGGAAAGTTATGCAATTGTGGATGTAACTTTGAATCCCAGAAAGTTGATTTTTGGGAGGCTGACCGTAAACTTTTCGCCGCCATCAAACGTCGTATTGCCATCATGTTACAGAGGACCTTTGCCCTCTACGAAGATGACACTGTTATTGACAATGTGATTAAATCCATCACCGGACACACCGAAGAGGAAAGCACCTACATGGCCATTGATTTATTGGACATGGCCCAGATGACCCACAGGATCACACACATCGCCAGGGATCTGAGTGGAGGAGAAAAACAACGAGTAGTTCTGGCCCGTCAGATTGCCAAGGAACCTATGCTTTTCTTAGCCGACGAACCAACTGGTACACTTGACCCCCAAACAGCAGAATTTATCCACCAGGCCCTGATTGAAGGGGTAAAAAAACAGGGAATCACCATGGTAATCACTTCCCACTGGCCCGAAGTAATGCGTCAGCTTTCAGACACTGTCATCTGGCTGGAAAAAGGGGAAATTGTAGAAAAAGGTGACCCGGAAAGTGTAGTGCAGAGTTTCCTGGATCAGGTTCCTCTTCCTGAAAAGAAAACTGAATTCAAGACCGGTGGTCCTATTATCAAAATGGAAGAAGTTAAAAAACATTATTACTCCCTGGACCAAGGAGTGGTGAAAGCCGTGGACGGTGTAGATCTGGTTGTGAATGAAGGAGAAATTTTTGGAGTGGTAGGACTTTCAGGAGCTGGTAAAACTACCCTTTCACGTATTCTTTATGGGCTTACTGATCCTAGCAGTGGCCAGATCATGGTTAAATTAGGTGATAACTGGATAGATATGACTGAAAAGGGCATATTCGGCAGAGGCAGAATTAAACCATATTTAGGAATATTACACCAGGAATACAGCTTATACCCCCACCGGAATGTTCTGGGAAATCTGACTGAAGCTATTAGTCTGGAATTACCAGCTGAATTTGCCAAAATGAAAGCCCTTTATGTTCTTAATGCAGTGGGATTCGATGAAGAATATGCTGAGAAAATAATCACTAAATACCCTGATGAATTGAGTGGAGGAGAACGTCACCGAGTGGCTTTAGCCCAGGTTCTTATTAAAGAACCACGTATTGTTATATTAGATGAACCCACCGGTACCATGGACCCCATTACTCGGGTTCAAGTTACTGATTCCATCAGAAAAGCCAGGGATGAACTTAAACAGACATTTTTGATTATTAGTCATGATATGGACTTCGTACTGGACGTTTGTGACCGTGCAGCCCTCATGAGAGGTGGGAAGATCTTAAAAACTGGTCTGCCTACCGATATAGTAGAAGATTTAACCCCTTCAGAGAAAGAAAAAATGTTGAAGGAGGAATAAAATGGTATGGGAAGATTCACCATCACATGTATGCAGAGGAGGCGATAAAAGAGCATTAACGTTCTGTTGCCCTCCCGTTAAACCTTGTCCAGTGGTATTTGCCCTGGAAGAAGCAGAACTTACTCCTCAGGAGTATATTGAGATTAAAGAGAGATTTGGAGAGAAAACCCGTCTTGGTGAAGGAGAAGGAACCTGTTTCGGCTCCCTGGTCTGGTGTTGTAAACCATCCAAACCATGTCCATTAAGAGACATGGTACTACGCAGGATTGGGATGAGTACAGATGAATATATGGACTTAAAACACCAGTTATCCCAGGAATTAGTAGGTCATGAGCCTGTGGATAATGAAGCTAGCATAAAAGCTCTTTCTGAAACATTCGATGTTTCTAAAGAGGAAGCATCCCAGGTCCTTTCCGAGTGTGGTAATGATCTTAAAACCGCTATGAAAGTTCTTAGAATGAAAAAGTTGGAGTTGTAACTGTAGGAGAGTTTAAGATGGGATGGACTCCCCTCTACCTAAATATGCAGCACAAAAATGTGCTGGTGGTAGGAGCTGGAGAAGTTGGCAATAGAAGAGCACATCGTTTCCTAGAAGCAGGAGCAAATGTGGTAATAAGCTCAAATCATGTCTCTGAGGAACTGAAAGAATTAGGTGCCATCTATAAACCACACCAAGAACTTCCAAAGTGGGTGGATTGGGCTGATCTGGTGGTGGTAGCCAGTGGCGATCCCAAGTTAAACCATGAAGTAGCACTCTTATCCAAGGATAAACTGATAAACCGGGCTGATTATCCTGAAGAGGGTAACTTAATTGTTCCATCATCTTTTTTTATCCAAGATGTGCAATTTTCCATTTTCACCCATGGAAAAAGTCCTTTAATGGCTAAAGAGTTACGAAAACGTATACAGGCCCTGATTAATGAAGAAGACATCCTGAAGCTGGAATTGCAACATTTCACCCGCCAGTTATTAAAGGATAAAATAAAAGATCAGAAGAAACGCCGTGATTACTTATACCAAATCTTAAATGATAAAAAGATTAATGAACTTTTACATAATGGCAAACTGGAAGAAGCCAGAGTTTCTGTTATCGAACTTCTGGAAACTCTAAACTGACTCAAACAAACCATACAATTAACTGAAACATCATAACAACTGATACACTGTAAATAATATTAAAGCCCATAAAATTATTAAAAAGAATATAATTATAATATTAATATCATATTTCGGAGGATTACATTGATTCTCAACATCAGGATCGACCATAAAACTGCTGATATTAGGAAAATAGAAGAATCAACCAGTAAAATGGACGAAATATTCATAGAAATACTGAAAGGACATCAGGTTTCCGAATATGTTCAGATTAAAACCTGTAATCGTGCCGAGATATATCTAGTTTTAGAAGAAGGTCCCCTTAATTATCATTGGGATGGTCTGGTAGTTGAAAAGGATGAAAATGCCTTGGAACACATTCTTAAACTTTCATGCGGATTAGAATCTATGATCATCGGAGAAGATCAGATACTGGGCCAGATAAAGGATTCCCATAAAGCCAGTCTTAAAGAAGGGCACTGTGGCCCCATATTAAACACCGTGTTTAACAAAGCAATCCATGTAGGGCAGGTTGTGCGGAAGAAAACACGAATAAATCAGGGTTCTGTTTCTATAGGTTCTGCAGCGGTGGATCTGGCAGAATCAGTTCATGGTGATCTTAAATGTAAGAAGGTGTTGGTTATAGGTGCGGGTAAGATGGGAACTCTGGTGGCTAAGGCCCTGGTGGAAAAACATCTTAAAGCCATTGTAGTGGCTAACCGTACTTACAACAGGGCAGTATGCCTGGCTAGGGATCTGGAAGGTAGTGCCATTCATTTTGATCGTCTGGCTGAGGCCATGTACGATGCAGATGTGGTGATCAGTGCCACTGGAGCACCTCACACTATACTCACTGCAGAAAAAGTAGAAGCTGCTGTTCCCCATGAAAACCTGGAAAATATGGTTATGGTCGATATAGCCAATCCCAGGGATATTGATGAGGATGTAGCTCAGTTAGGTGTTAAACTTTATAACATCGATGACTTACGAGGAGTGGCTGACAGGAACCGGAAAATGAGGGAATCTGAAGCAAAAAAAGCCGAAGAAATCATCGGTGAAGAATTAAATCTTCTGGAAAAATCCCTTAGACATCTGGAAGTAGAACCCCTCATTGCCCAGCTAAGGACTCAGGCTGAAATTATCAGACAACGAGAAACAAATAAGGCATTACATATGCTGGGAGATATTAATGGTAAAGAAAAGGTGGTGGCTGATCTGAGTAAGGTTATGGTAGATCGGATGTTCGCAGATATTATCCACAACCTGAAAGAAGCTGCAGAAAATGAGGATAAGGAAGTTCTCAAGGCTGCAAGTATTATTTTTAGAAATAAGAGTTAAAAGCAATTTTTCAAGCTAATTAATCATTTACGTTCAATATATTGAAATTCATTATTTTA
>JAHKLQ010000053.1 GCA_020854975.1 Methanobacterium sp. | reverse complement strand
GTCGTAGTCAACCCAACTGTTACCATTCCAGGTCTGAACTGAACGGTGGTTGGAAGAGTAACTTGATGCATACTGAACGATCCGTGCTTTGGTACCAGATGAAGTTAGTTGGCTGTACAGTATGTTACTGTTAGTCCAACAATCCCCAGTTCCTTTTCCACTGCTCCAACCGCTACTACTAGACCTGTATGAGCTTGAATAGGATTTGCTGGTTCCATATGCTGCACTGGATGAACTTGATTTACTGGATGTAGTGGATTTACTGCTGCTAGAAGTGGAACTTCCTTTACTGGTGTTTTCACTTAGTTCAATGTTTCCATTGACCAGATCATCCATATTCTGACGGGAAATGTTTCCAACAACTCCATCTTCTTTAATTCCGACGTAAGCTTGGAAATATTTCACTGCTTGTTCAGTGTAGTTACCGAACTCACCATCGATGGCACCAGTGTAGAATCCCTGATTTTTTAGCCAGGTCTGTAACTGAGTGACGTTATCTCCATTCATCCCTATTTTCAACTCTTGGTCTGTGCTTGCATTGGTCACGACCGTGTTTTCAGTATCCGTAGTTTCCGTGGCAGCCGCTGCGGGTAGTACCACAAAAAGTGCACACAATGCAACTACTAGTGCTTGTGTGAATTTTCGCCTAATTTTATCGCCTCCGTGCCCTAAATCTTAAAATAAATGATTTAGGACTTTTAACACCATCAGTTCATTGGCCATCTTATATAAAAGTTTCGGTCTATTTTCAATTTTAAGGCCATATTTAAGCTTATTTTTTTAAATAAAGAGCTTTAAAACGGTTTCTTTTTATCGTTGCTGGGGAGAGACCGGAAGATGTGTAAATCTGTAAAAAATCCCCAAATCATGAGTAAATTCGAAAAATAAATCCACACCATCACTTTTAATATAGGCTATCTACATGTGGTTAAGCCCTTACTTCTAAGCCATCACTCCCCCATAATTAATTACTCTTTAAATACGTTAAAATATTATATAATGTGATATATTTCCGATTTTAATCAATAAATTACTTTTTAAATAGATTTGTAGTATGGATATAACAAAGATTTTTTCGGGTATTTCAAACCATAATTATCTTGTAGGATCCTTTTTTAAAAAATCAATTTTTCCTGGATATATCAATAATATTCTGATCATGCACCGGTTTTGTTTTCTTTTGTGATTATCTTCACAAATCAGTTTAAAAAGGTTATACTGCTGTGAAAATACATAAATCAAGTGAAAAAAAGATTACAAATAGGATTTGGGAGTGTATTTATGGAAGAGAATATCAATAATGAGGAATTGAGGAATTTTAATCTTATTGATATTTTTAATAATGAAGATTATCGAAATTTTGTCCAGAAAATGTATGAAAGTGGTAATGAACAGATGTTTGCCCCTATTTACTCTGGAATTCCCACTTTCTGGCGCACAAAATCCTGCCAATATTTTGCAGAAATTGACATAGCTCTGGCAGGATATCCAGTTGATCTGGCATCAGGAATTCCAGGTGCGCGTATGGGTCCTAGGGCAATTAGAGATAAATCTAGTTATACTGGGGGGTATATGAATCATTACAATAAAATTATACCTTTTGATATCTGTAGAGTGGCTGATGTAGGGGATGTGCCTTTAAAGAATTCTTATTCAATTAAGAAGATTAATCAGGATACTCAAACGTTTTTTAAAGAGATCTGGGAGGATGGTGCCCATCCTATTACTGCAGGAGGTGACCATTCTGGAACTTATCCCATATTAAAAGCTATTGGAGAAGAAGAACCAGTTGGTCTGGTACATTTTGATGCCCATTGTGACACAGCCAAGGCCATCAATGGTGGGAAGAATTCCAGTGCCAGTATACTTTATCATGCTGTGGAGGATGGTGTGGTGGATCCAAAAAAAACAGTTCAAATAGGGATCCGTGGTTCTATGGAGCCTTTATGGGATTTTTCTTATGAAAAAGGTATGAGGGTGTTACACATTGAAGAATTCCGCAAGATGGGTGTTTCTAAGGTTATTGAGGAAGTCAGACAGGTGATTGGGAAAGGCCCTACATATATAACCATTGATATCGATGCTCTTGACCCGGCCTATGCACCGGCAACTGAAGTCCCCACACCTGGTGGTTTGACAACCTATGAAATGCAACAAATTATCCGTGGTTTGCAGGGGGCTAATCTGGTGGGTGGTGATGTAATGGAACTTTCTCCACCTTTAGATGCTGCTAATGGGGTCACTGCCATTACCTGTGCATTTATGATGTTTGAAATTCTGTGTGTGGTTGCTGATTCAATTGCTTCCAAACGGAAATAGTTCTATGAAAATTTTAAATAGATTTATCCTATAATATTTCCTTCAATAATCCTTTATGTCATATTGATATAACTGTAAAGTTTTCATAATGACCATGATTCACTCATCCTGATGACAAACTATTTATATTGGTTCGTATAATAACTTACGTTCGGGAATGCACGAACCGTAATAATTTTTGTATAGTGCACCAAAAATCCTTGATCAAAAATAAACGCAAATTAAAAAAACAATAAATTAAAAAAAGGGAGGGTATATATGAAAACTGAAGATTTAAATCAAAAATGCCCTGAATGTGGTAGTAGAGATAAAAGCATATCTCAAACAAAAAATAAGGAACAAAACCTTGATATTTGCTACATCCCCCATATTCCTGACGGTGCTGTTGGAGTGATACGCTGCAGTGAATGTGGCCATTTATTTGAGTACTGTAAAAACAGGAAACTAAAACAGGAAGTAAAAAAGATCGAAATATAAATCAGGGTTAACCTGTTAGATACTCTACCTACACTAATTATATCACCATCCATTCATTTTTTTACCTACCTTCAATACCTACGTAAATTTAAATAGACTTCTATTACCCTATAGCACTCTTAATGTTCAAGTCATAAAGTTTATATTATACGTATGTTAGAATATTGTTTAGGGTTTAGAATATGGTGGGTGGCGAATGGCTGATGATTGTAATATTTATGATTTTTTAGATAATGATAAGTTAGAAAGATTTTTCGATGAACTCATCGAAGAAAAACTATGTGAATTAAGATCAAAACATCGTTAAAACTAATTTTAAAAAACCATATTTTACGATATTATCTTAATGGATCATTAGTTTAAAATGGTAAATCATATTTTAATCTCATGGTTATTAGTTTTAAAAGAAATTCTATAGAGGGTATGCTTTAATAAGATATCTTATGGATAGTATGGTATAATAGGATATTTTACTGACTATTGATTTTAAATGGATGTCTTAATGAATGGCTTGGTAACGCCACAGGGCGTATAAAAATGCCATTATCACTATTATTAGCACAACCAGCAAGATAATATTAATACGGGCTGTTTTTCGTTTTTCTTCGGCAAGACTTTCCTGGTAAGCTTTTAATTCCTTTTCAATATCATCCACACCTATACATCCCACTTCTTATTATCTTTTTTGCATGATTCCTTTAACTTTAGCATCTAAATTGTCAGCGTGATGCAGTGCAACTGCTTCCGGAGTTTGGGGACTGACCGGAGACCCCCAACCATTTTGAACATCCCCATGATGACTCAGCATAATATGCAGGAGCTGTATTTTTCTATCTTCTGGTATTTCCAGTTTATTATCCCTTATTTTCTCATTTACCATATCACATGAAATAAAAAGATGATCCAATAGTTTTCCTTCATTGGAAATATCAATACTTACCAGGTCATAATCATAAGATTTTAACTTACCAATATCATGTAGTATGGCTCCAGTGTAGAGTAAATCCTGATCTAACTGGGGAAAAATTTCACAGGAAGTTTTGCAGATTAACAGGACACCTACAGTGTGTTCCAATAACCCTCCCAAATAATTATGGTGGTATATTTTAGCTGAAGGAGACTGGTAAAATTGTTTAGCGAATTCTTTATCACAGAAGAATGCTTTAAGAAGATCTTTCAGGTATGGATCTTTCATTTCTTTAATGGTGGTGCTGATCTCCTTAATTAGTTGATTCTGGTCTTTAAGAGAGGTCCTGGTGTAATCGTCAAGATCATACTCATCTTCAGCAAGCTTCTGGAAACCGTCTATCTTAATACTGAAATTCCGGGAATTACGGGGAAACTCATCTACATTACCCATAATATTATAAATACTCTTTTGTTCAATATCATCATAAATCTCTTCAGCATCTCTATTGGGGAACATTCTGGCAGTTATTTCCCCTGTTTTATCAGTTAAACTGAATTCAATGTAATTTTTACCATTACGTGCTGTTTTGATGGTTTTATTAGCAATTACAAATGAGGTGTTAATCCTTCGGATCTTATTCAAATTTTCAATGAAATCTTCTTCTTTTTTAAACATGGAAATCTCCTTCAAACCATCTTACCATCCAATCTATATAATCACTTATTAATATCATCTTTTAAGGTGGAAGTATCTCTACAAACTGTAAACTAATAAAACCAATAATCAGTGCCCACAGATTAATTATGTAATTGATCAACGATTCAAATATTTATTTTTTCATTTTCCGGATGTAAATCTTAAAAAAATCACCATCTTCAATATTTGCTGCTTCAAATAATATTTCAGGTATAATAACAGGTTCTCCTGTTTTTTTGGCAATAGTGGAATAGTTCCATGGTTTGTGTTTCCAGTGGTGATGGTGGTGTTTATCATGATAGTGTCTGCCATGATCACAGTACAAATTCCTATCTTCACACATGTTCACACCTCCCGTGTATTGATATCCGTGTATAATATAATTGGGTGTTTATTCTAGAAATTTCTTTCGAAGCTACAATAACTACCCATATCATATGGAAACTGATTCTTATGAAATTTTAATAAGTCAATATAATTTATCTGGAAATCTTTGAACTTCAGGGGAAATCTATTTGAAATGGGCAATCCAGAAACAATTAATTGGAGATAAAATTAGGAAGATTTATGGAACTATGATGTAGGGTGAAGTTATTCTGGTGTAGGGAGAGGTTATTCTAAGATGAGTAAAATAAAATTATTAAAGAATGAAAATTAAAATTTATACAGATTATAAGTATAATTTTATGCACAGGAGGGCCTGTATTTTGACCAGTATTGATTTTTTTGGCGGAGTGGATGAAATTGGTGGCAATAAAATCAGAGTGAAAGGAGAAAATGGTTCTTTCTTTTTTGACTTTGGAATGGGCTTTTCAAAGGCTAATGATTATTTATCTGAGTTTTTACAACCCCGTAAAGCCAATGGGATCATGGACTTTGTAGCCCTGAGTTTGTTACCTTATATAAAGGGGATTTATCGTGAGGATTACCTGAGACATGTTGGCCTAAATTATCAGCAAAAACCATCGGTTGATGGTGTCCTAATCAGCCATTCCCACGTAGATCATGTGGCTTATGTTCATCACCTGCGGGAGGATATTCCCATCTACCTTTCCAGGGAGTCCTATTTAATTTTAAAAGCTCTGGAAGATACAGGTACTGCTTCTTTTTCGGAGTATCTTCATTTAAAGAAATCTTTCCAGCTTGAACCTAAACTGCGTGGTGAGGGTTATAAAAGATCAAGTGCTATAAAAGTTGACCGTGATATCCGGATTGTGGAGCCATATAAAGGGTTTGATATTGGTGATTTTCATATTAAAGCAGCCCCAGTTGATCATTCCCTGCCTGGAGCTTCTGCTTTTATAAGTGAGAATGGTGAGGAAACCATGGTGTACACTGGTGACCTTCGTTTTCATGGTCGAAACCCTGAACTAACCCATAAATTCGTGAAGGAAGCTAAAAAAGCCAATCCTACCATTATGATCAGTGAAGGAACACGTATTGATCAGGATACTAATATCAGTGAAGAAGACATAGAAGAGCGTGCTGTAAAAGAAGTAGCTGCTTGTAAAGGTTTGGTGGTGGTGAATTATCCTGTGCGGGATCTGGATAGGCTTTTAACCTTTTATAAAGTGGCTCAGGACACGGACCGGAAACTGGTGGTGAACCTTAAACAGGCTTATCTCCTCAGCCTATTTCAGGGTGATGATAATGAATACCCTGAACTAGGGGATGTTATGATCTATAAACCCCGTAAAGGTTGGGGTTTAGTGGGAAATGAAAACTATGCCTGTGTTGAAGATGAATGGATATGTGCGGATGATATTGCCTCTGCAGAATCTCTCCGGGATTATAAAAAATGGGAGAGAGAATTTTTAAAAGCAGATAACACTTTAACCTATAAAGATCTTCAGGAAGAACCCCTGGAATATATATTTCGCTGTGATTTTTTCGAGTTAAAGGAACTTATTGATATAAAACCAGAAAATGGTATATATATCAAGTCCAGCACAGAACCATTTGATGAACAGATGGAAATAAACGAAGCAAAGGTCCAAAAATGGCTGGACTTATTCAACTTACCCTTACTTAATAAACGCTTCCATGCATCTGGTCATGCCAATGGTAAAGAGATTCTGAACATGATACGTGACATAAATCCAGAAAAGGTTTATCCTGTTCACACAAAGGATAAAGAGAATAAAGAGAAATTTTTGGAACTTGAAGAGGATGGAATTGAAATAATTTATCCCACCTTGAGCCATAAATCTTGATAACAGAAGGGATAAAAAAAGAAGGAGAGAGAATAGAGATTCTATAAAAAAAATTAAAAACTTACATATTTAAGTTAAAAATCTAGTTAAAAAAGCTGGGTTTAAGCTTAAACTCCTTTAAACCTAAAAATTCCTTTGAATCTAAAAATTCATTCGTAAAATTTTTAAGGTCATCAACTGGAGCTCATGGTTAAAATAACTCCCACTACCAAAACAAGTGCAAATAGGAATACAAATATAATTAACTCTTTGTCACTATCTTTAATATTCAACCATTTAAAATTAGAATTTTCTATATCAGCAGTTGCTTCATTATTTTTGGTTAAATTTCCTGTAGAGGTGGATTTTCTTTTTGTTAAAGTATTTGTTTTAGGTGTTTTAGTTGAGCTACTTTCCAGGGGGGTAAGGGGTTTAGCTGGTTTTGAAAGGTTTTTTCCGACATTTGTAGTCTTGATTTGAGGGGCTTGAGAGACCTGATGATCCAGAGTGGTTTGAGTAATATTACTTCCTTTAGAACCCACAGAAGTAACCGGGGAATTAAACAGGTCTTTAGGCTCATCATGAATATTTTTAAGATTATCCTCACGAATACTATCCTTAAAATCATCCTTTTCCATATTCACTGAAGGTTCCACTAAATGTTTTTCTTGGATACTTGTTCCAGTCACCTTCAAAGAATTATTATCTGGATTTTTCTCATTTAAAGACCCCTGCAATGACTCATTAACAGATTCTTCAATAGAATGCTCCGGATATTCCGATTCATCAACAGAAAAAGTTTCCACCACATCTGTATTTACTATCTCTCCATCTGCTATCCTGTCCCTATTTACTACATCTCCCTCTACTATCCCATCCTCTTCTACTATCCTATCCCCTTCTACTATCCTATCCCCTTCTACTATCCTATCTCCATTTAATATATTATCCTCATCTAATTTTCCATCAGAGGATTTTTTATGCAGGGATCCATCTATGGTTTCGTCAAAAAGAGTTGTATTGTCAGAAAATTTATCTTTAGAAAATTTAATAGATTCAGAAGAACTTTTCATTTCTGATGAAATTTTCTTAATATCAGCAGGATAAGATTGTAATGATGGTGATGTTCCATCAAATTTTTCTCCTTCTTTAAGATCTGGACTATTTGAAGAGTCTAAACTATTTGAAGAGTCCAAAATATTAGTTGAATCATTTGATTCAGAAAGTTTAACTGGTTTCTTTTTGATTTGGTCAGTATCAGGCTGAAAGATGGTTTTACTAGGAATTTTACGGTAATTACTCCTGAAATGACTGCGATTTTGAGATTTAAATCCATTTTTCTTGGCTTTAATTTGATTAACAGCTATTTCTGCATATATCCTGAGAGTTCCACTTTCTTCTTGAATGATGTTTTCCAAATGTTTCAAGGCCCTTTCATCACCCACAACTCCAAGTGCTTGAACAGCCCCTACTTTTACCTCAGAATCATCATAATACAAGGCATTAATAAGACTTCCCACATCATTCTGATGTTTTAGTTTTTCTATATTCGGTTTTGAATAATAGTTAACCCGCCGATAATAGGCCCTATTCTTAATAGTTGGCTCTTTTTCCAAATCCTCTGAATCTGTTCCATCAGATTCTTCATGAATTTCTTTTAAATCCTCAGATTTCACCGAATCAACATCAGAATCAACATCAATATAAGTATACTCACCAGTAGAATCATTTTTAAGTTTTTTATGCCTTTCTGGATGATG
Organism: Methanobacterium sp.; assembly: GCA_020854975.1. Lineage (GTDB taxonomy): Archaea > Methanobacteriota > Methanobacteria > Methanobacteriales > Methanobacteriaceae > Methanobacterium > Methanobacterium ferruginis. The sequence continues at coordinate 174 of JAHKLQ010000053.1, read as the reverse complement.
ATCTAATGATTCAACATATTTCAATGGACCATAACATTGACATGAAACAAAATCATCAGGAGATTCACCTTCCTGAAGTTTGTAGTAACCTCCACATCTTTGACAGATTAAATAACCCATATTTTTCACCAAAAATGAATTTGAATATTTTTTTTCTTTTGAAATAACTTATTT
>JAHKLQ010000223.1 GCA_020854975.1 Methanobacterium sp. | reverse complement strand
CTTATGTAAAGGCGTGCCCAAAAGTATGAAACTATACCTCCTGCAATGTCTCCTGCAACTATACCCCACCATACTCCCTGTTGACCGAAGTTTAGAGTTATGGCCAAGATGTAGGCAAAGATGGCTATGAAAAGTAGCTGTCTAAACACAGTGAGAATGAGAGAGGTGATTCCCTTTCCCACTCCCTGGAAGATGGAACTGGACATGATTCCTGGAGGTACGAATATGTAAAATACACACATCACCTGCAGGAAGGCAGCTATGGTTGGTGCGAGGTAGGCAGTCTCTGGGGAATAGGCGAATACTTTGGCTATGTAGGGTGCCAGGATGAAGGTTGAAATGCTGGTTATGATAGCCACTATCAGCCCTACCTTCATGGAATAAGTGTGGGCAATGGAAAGATTTTCATATTTTCTTGATCCATAGGCAACACCAGTAACAGTAACCACTGATGTTCCTATTGCTGCCATAGGTATTATGGCCATCATCACCACTCTCCATCCTGCAGAGTAAACTGCCACTGCATCGGTACCGGCCACCATAACCAGTATAGCGTTTAAAATGGCTGTGACTGCGGACATCACCATGAACTCGGCACTGGCAGGTAGACCCACTTCTAAGATAGATTTAGAAACTTTTAGATCGGGTTTGAAATATTTCCAGGATAAAGTGGCAAATGTATCCTTCTTTTTAAGGAACCAGTAGATTATCACCAGGGAAACAGCAGCTTGGGATATTAAGGTGGCCCATGCTGCACCAGCAATACCCCATCCTGCAAGGTAGATAAGTATGGGGTCAAGAATGATGTTAACCATTGCCGCTATTATCATGGCATGCATGGTTCTTTTGGTATCCCCTTCTGAACGCAGAATTCCATAAGCAGCACCAGTAAACAACATAAGTATAGTACTGGCAAAGATAACAGTACCATAATCCATGGCTAGGTCAATGGTGTTTCCTGCTCCCATAACTGAAAGAATTGGATATAAGAATATTTCTAACAGTACAGTTAGAACTACTGAAATAATGATGGTAAGGATTAGGGTGTGCATGGCAGTGTTATTCACACCTTCCTTGTTATGGGCCCCTATGCAACGGGAGATGGCAGAGGTTGCACCGGCCCCTATACCATTGGAAAGACCAACCAGTATCATGAAAAGGGGAGTTACGAATCCCACTGCTGCCAGGGCATTTCCACCAAGTCCAGAAACCCAGATAGCATCCACTAGGTTATAAGCTGAAGTTAGTAACATAGCCACTATAAGTGGGCCTGATAGTTTTAGGATGGCATGTTTAGGATCACCTCTAATAAGGTCAACACCTTCTGTGGTTCCTTTCGTGGTTTCTGGAAGTTCTTCTTCATTTTTTCCTTTAGGAAATTTATCCCGTGCAGATGATGATTTCTTATTTGATGATGATTTGTCTTTCAAAGACGGTTTTTTATCCTTATTCAAAATTTCACTCTCTTTAAATTACGTTTTACTTATTTCCAGACTGTTTTTTGCCAGTACTTTAACACCCTCAACTAATAGAGATCTTTTTTCACCTGAAAAATCCTTGAAGATGGTATCCTCCCATTTTTTTTCAGCACGGAGGATTTCTGGTATGATCCCTTCACCCTTTTCAGTCAGGGAAAGTTTATATCTCCGTCGGTTAACAGGATCCTGAACTCTCTGGACCAGTTCTTTATCTTCCAGTTTCTGGATTGAACGAGCAATGGTTCCCTTATCAATATAAAACATCCTTGCCAGGTCATCCTGAGTAATCCCTGGTTTTTTTGAGAGAGCCATAAGATAGGGGACTTGCCCCTCAGTTAGGTTCAAATGTTTTAACTCCCGGTTCATGAAGATAAAATGATTTCTGACGATTATTGATAGTAATCCCTTAAATGGAATGTTCAAAGACATAATTTTTCGCTCCAAACGATTATTTAATCTCTTATAAATTATTCTTCCGTTTTGGAGAATAATTTGAAAAAATTAAACTATTTAAAAAAATTAAATCCATAAATCATAACACTTGTTTACTACTTTATAGAACTCCCCATATAAATATGTTGTTGATGCAACAATTGTCACGACAACTAATTACTTGTTGTGTGATATGTTATTTGAAATTTAAAACTCGAAGTAATCATTCAATAGCAAGGTAATTAATTAAAAAAACTTATCATTTTTATTGTGAATTTAAAGGGACCTTTCACCTACTTTAAAGCTTATAGATTAATATCTGATTTTAATAAATTGCAACTAATTCTTTGATATCTTGATAAATATATGGATATATGGATAGACGTTTATCTGGATAGATGTTGATCTGGATAGATGTTGATCTGGATAGATGTTGATCTGGATAGATGTTTGATCCCCAATAAGTTGATTTCAATATTCCATTTTTTCCTCAAAAGTAATCTCAAATGTTGTTCCAGTAGTAGTATCAAGTGTTACTGTAGCATTAATTTGCCCAGCTAAACTGTAAACTAACATTAAACCTAATGAATCAGATTTTTTGGGGTCAAATCCTTCTGGAAGTCCAACTCCATTATCACTGACTGTTAATTTTAATTTATTTTCACTGTTTTCAGTGTAAGAATAGAAGTCTACCTTTATTTCACCGTTTTTATCATCGGGGAAAGCATATTTTAAACAGTTTGATAATAATTCCGTTAAAATCAAACCCAATGGAATGGCCGTGTTTATATCCAGCATAATCTCCTCTACATTAATATCCATTTTCAACTGTTTAGGGTCTGCTGCGTAGCTGTAAAAAAGGTTATTGGCCAGGGTGTTAATGTATTCACTGAATTCTATCCGTTTTAGATCACTGGATTTATAGAGGCTTTCATGGATCATAGCCATAGCTTTGGCACGGTTCTGACTATCTTTAAATATATCCCGCGCATCTGTATCCTTTATATATCTTGATTGCAGGTTAAGAAGGCTTTGAATTACCATTAAATTATTTTTAACACGGTGATGAATTTCCTTCATCATCAGATCCTTCTCTTTCAAAGAATTTTTCAGTTCTTCTTCCAGTTTTTTTCTTTCACTGATATCTCTGGCCACTATCTGAACAGCTTGCTTGCCATTATAACTAATGGGAGCATCACCCACTTCTATATCCTTAACCTTACCATCACTGGCTATGATTTTTTCTTCAATGAAGTCTAAAAACCTTCCCTCTGAAAAAACTTCTTTTAAACGTTTTTTAGCTGTTTCACGTGAATCTGGGTGGTGGAAAGTGAAGAAATTTTTACCTAAAAGATCTTTAGGGTCTTCCAATCCAAATATTGTGGCTGAAGCTTTGTTGGCAAAAACAATTTCTTCTCCAATCACCACTAAAATTGCATCAGGTGAAAGTTCAGATAAATTTTTATAACGCTCTTCACTGTCACTGTAATCCTTTTCTACTCTTTTAAGTTTGCTTATATCTTGTATTGTGATCAAACGTCCTCTAAATTGATTTTTATCATAGAGGAGTGTGCTTTGTATTCTAATCCATATGTTAAAAGGATCACCAGCAAAAACCACTGCTTCTTCATCAGAATCCTGGTAAAATTTCTTTAATTCAGGTAAGTTATTCAATAATTCGGTTACCTGCCTACCCACATCATCAGTGTTGATTCCAATCATTTCTGCAGCAGGATTAACATCTATTAATTTATCATCTTTATCAAAAACCATGAAACCATTTTTTATGGTGTTAAAAAGGGTTTCATAGGCAATAGGCCTTATACCTAATAAAGAAAATTTAAAAATCGATACTGCAATGAGCAATCCTGAAATAGTAAGTCCAAATGGAGTTATATCCAGTCCAGGGACGCCTATAATATCTGTATTGTATAATATGCTGAAAATGAGAGGGATAAGCCCACTGGACATTAAAATCAGAATTTGATTATGGTATATCCTGGGTGACTTCATTAACAGTTTTAGTAAAATCACCAATCCCAATATAATCAATATGAAACTGTAGCCAATGTTGATCCAATAACCTAACCCATGGGCATAGATCAAAAGAGCACCGGCAGCATCAGATATAGGGGTGATGCTGGGCCAGATGAACCCATGGAAATCATTGGTGAATGCCAGGGTTACAATAACCAGGGGTAATAACATTAAAGTTCCGATATAAGCTGGTTTAATATATTTTTCATAATGCCCATACTCTAAGATTAGAATGAACCATAATGGGGCAGCAGTAGCCACTCCAATGTAACTTATTTTTATCCAGAAGATTTTGGCCCACATTGCTGCACTGAAAAATTCCATGGCAGAACCTAGACACCAGAAGAACACAGAAAAGGTCAAAAGTGAAAAATAAAAATACAAATTGGAAGAACGCTTCTTGAGACTATAAATCGCTAAATATAGGACTATTATAGCACTCAATAATAAGATTATGCCTAAAATTGAATGTTGAGCGCTCATACCAAATCATTCCCGGATAATTTCTAAAAAATTGATCAAAATAATGATATGCACCTATATTTATTTGCTAAAACATTAATTTTTTTTCATTTATTGTATATTTTTTAACCTAAAAAAGATTTTATCATTAAATAAACGATTTTTGAAATTCCTCAATCAATCACAGTTTTTAAAAGTTTATCAAACTTCTTTTCAGCCATTACCTCATGTGTTAAGAATTTTCCGTTGAAAAACACACTGAAAATTCCAAAAGGGGATGGTAAATCTTTGGCCTGTTTCAAACTTTCCACTTTAATCTTTTCAGTCATGATGTCGTGTTTATGAGCAACATCAATCATTATATCAACATAATCTGCATTGAATGGACACCTATCTGTGTAATAAAATGTTAATCCTTCTTTTTCAGGAATTTCAGCTTTTTTGGCCTTTTCTGTAAAATGAGGTGTGGGTACATCTTCCTTATATTTTTTCACCAGCATTTCAAAGTAGGGTGGTGCTTCATCACATACTTTGAACCCTTTTTTTTGAGGTAGAATTTTTTATCCACAGTGAAAGGAAGTTTTTTACGTCCGGTGACAGCCACCAAACCATTTTTATCATTTTTTTAAGGAATCTTTTTCACATTCTTCCAATAGTCTGGACCTGTAACCCTTTCTCTTATAACGTCCAGAAGCCCAGAAGCACTGGAGGAAATTGTAACCTGGAGCTTCAACTGGGAACCAGCATATTCAGCTGGAACATACTCTATGAACACTTTCCCTCGAACATCGAACTTTTTAAAGGTGTGCCCCTCCGGAAATCTTTCCTTTAACCATGCTTTCTTGACAGTGACACGTTTTTGATCTTTTTATCGTTTTCAATGGCACAGCATATGTGTTCAGAGTCAATATTATCCATATTTAAGGTTATTATTTCAATTTCTTGGTCAGATATTTCTTTTGACATTTTAATAACCCAAGTTTTTATGCTCTTTTCACTTACTTTTTATCTTATACAAAGACATTTTAAACTCTTTTAATTATATTTTCTGACATTCGGGACATAAATAGGAAGAGGAACCCAAAACATTCACTTTAACAATCTTCGTCCCGCAGCGCTCACATTCCATATTTTTACTGTGTTGATCCATTATTCTAATGTAATTGCCATGTTCACCGAATAAATCATATTCTTTGGAACTTCCACCCTCCTTCACTGCCAATGTAATTATTTCAATAATTTTATCATACAACAGCTTCTTTTCATCATCCTTTAAGGCAGATACTTTCGTTTTAGGATGAATACATGCTTCATATAAAATATCATTGATGTAAGCATTGCCTAATCCTGAAATTTCACCCTGCAGGTTTAAAACTCCCTTGATTCCCCGGTTTTTATATTTGGACAGAATATCACTAAAATAGGAGTAAGTGAATTCCTTATCAAGGGGTGAGGGCCCTACATTGCCAGCATATTTATGTTCTTTTAACTATTTTTCGTTTGCAACTATTAAAAATGCATACAATGATGATTGAAAGGTTAAAAAGGATCCATCTTCAAATTTAAAAAGAACATGACATTTAGATGGAATTTCATCCGTATTTTGTTGAAAAAGAAATTTTCCAATGATTTCACCCACTAAAAGAAACAATTTATTCTCAAATTCTATGAAAATCCATTTACCACGCGATTTTATGGATCTAATCGGGGTGTTTAGGATTTCATCTTTTCTTTTATCCAGATTGCACATTCCCTGCTTAATAATACTTTTACAACGTTCTCCCAGAATAATTTCATTTATAACTTTACCTTTAATGGTGGTTTCCATCTGTTTGGAAAGATTTATTATTTCAGGTAATTCAAAGCCCATACAATTCCCCCCATTATTACAGGATTAATTTATATTAAATTATATTCCAGTTATTCAGGCTTTTTCAAGTTTACTGGCACGTAAAAATCAACTTCAGATTGGGGGTTATCCATTCCCCGAAATTTATTCTTATCATAAGCTTGAACCATATAGGGATAGGCTTCATCATATTCTGAGTTGGGAAGCCAATAGTTCCATATATATTCACAGCCTTTAAACATATCTTCTCCTTTAAAAGTGAACACTGCGTATTTTGTTGATGGTAAAAGCTTGCAAAACATTTCTATAGGCATTTTTTCCAGTTTTTTAACCTCTATCCCCACATAAACAAAAAATTTCCCAGTTTCATGATAATCTTCCGGTTGAATATGAACCTCATATGCACGGTCATTAACAGCCTCTTCTTGAATAAAATGACCATAAGTTTGACATAATCGAAAAAAACGATTCCAAAGCACTCCTATTTCATTTTCTATACTCCATTCCTCACTGGAATGAAAGGGATCACCATAATAAACACAACCAACTAATTTAAAGGCCTTTTCACTAGTTATTCTTATTTTTTTGGGTTTTGGTAAGTTGTGTTCAGATTCCATCGAGATTACATCCACAATATCTGTTATTCTACAAATGAGGATATCAACTAACTGTAAATAAAGATATCATCTTATCTTATATTTGTTAAGACGTGGGATAATATGTTTAGTATCACCTCCTGCATTAATATTTGAAATTTTTGCTACTCACTTCATCAAGATAAAAATATTACCTAATATTCTCCTTTCCATTCAGGCCATAAAAAAGAAAGCCAATTGGGAAGTTTTGGTTCCTTTATTCTATCAAATGAAGCCACGTATGGTTTTAAATCAATAATTGGTGTGCCGTCAAAGGCATCTACACTTGATATTTCTACTATTCCATCATTTTCATGGACACTCATTACCCTGCAAGTGGTAACTGCTATGGGGTTAGGGCGATACTCTGCACGGGTTGCAAATACACCAATTAACCTATCCATAGCATATGGAGGTTTAGTGCGTAAAGCCGTTCGATATTTATCATTATCGAACTTATCTGCCCACCAGAATATCATGACATGACTGAAATCCTCCAAATTCTTCAATGCCGGCCTGTAAGGTTCCAAGATCTCCAGGTAAGTTTTTGCATTATTGTTTTTAACCTGACCAATTTTAAAGACCTTAAATGTTTCCTGAAGCTCGCTGATGTCATAAAATTCTATATTGCTGGTTATTTCTCCCATAATTGATTCTGGAACAATAGGAAACTGCAATTCTGTTATAAGCTCGTTTTCAGGAACTTCCATCGGATTATTCAGATATATTTCCCGCGGAGCACCGATCATCTCCTTACTTTCCTTCATAATGTGTTCCATCATCATCCCATAGGCTGCCTCTATTTCTTGGTAAGGTCCTTTATGTACAACAAATAAAACATGATGCTGAGGCATTATCCTTATTCTGATTCTGCCCTCATCTTGTGCTTTACCGTGGAAAGGTATCCCCACATCATATTCCATTTTCTCTGGTGGAACATCCATAGGGCTGGTGTAATAAACTACAAAAGGAGGTTCAGTTATTTTCAATCCTTTACTTACTAACCAGCCTGTTAATTCTCCAATTAGCTCACCCATGTCTTCTACAGGTCCAGTATAGGTTATGCTGGCCACCTGTTTCTCTTCAATGGTTTTTGGTTTAATTTCCATCTATCTTATTCTCCCTTTTCATTTTTGCCTGAGTATATTATCTGGAGGCCATAACATATAAATTTATTTTTTTACGGAATAATATTCCACTATTAAATGAACTTAATGATATTTTCGTGCATTGATTATTCAGAATATTGCATTAATCTAATGAAAAAAAGTGATATGAAAAAGATACATGCTGTTTAGAGGAAAATATTTATTTAACTAAAAAATTAATGGTTACTATGGATAAAAAAAATGATTCGAAACCTTCACAAGAGTTTCTCTTAAAATCATTTGATGAAATTATTCCTATTTTAAAGGCAATAGGGAATCCTGGTAGGTTAAAAATTTTAATTCTGTTATGGAATGGTCCCCTGAACTTTCGAACTTTGCTTGATGAAATGGACCTTAAAAAATCCGCTCTGGCGAACCATCTCACCCAACTGAAAAATACAGGATTAATCGAAAAAATACAACACGGAACCTACTGTTTAAGTGATGACGGTGAGAAATATATTTATACCATCGGAAACGTGTTTAAAGAAAGTAAGAAAATGAAAATGAAAAGAAAAGAAATTGAACAACGTAAAAATCTGACAATGTCCTTTTTAGAACGAAAATAAATAATTAAATTTTAAGTACATTTAAGTGAAGTATCACATACCTCTTTTTGACCAACCCTTAGGCAGAGTCTCACCATCTTCTAGAACTTTCAATGCCTTGGAAATCCTATTTCTAACTGCAGCACTCTTATGATCCTTCAAAACTTTGATTTTAGTAGTTATTGCTCCATTTTTATCCGGCTTCTGCTGTGCCAGAATAGTTAAGCCAGATATAGCCCATGACTTAACAAAAACACTCTCATCATCCAAAAGGATGTATAAAACCAATATTACCTTATTTGTTTCCTGAGGGGAAAGTTCTAGGTTCACTAATAACATTGCCAGGTGCCATCGGACCATTGGCAACTTATCTTCCAGTGCTTGTTCTATAAGTTGGTTTAAAAGTCCTTTAAAAAGTTCTGGATGTATTCTAGAAACCTTTTCCAGGGCATGGGCAGTTCTCCCCCTGACAAGATCATTATCATCTTCTTCTAGACCATCCAATAGTAGTTGAAATAGTTCGGTGTTCTGGATTACATCAGATGCCACTTCATCGGCGTGTCCATCTGAACGGATATCCCCACCTTCCAATAATTCAAGGAGTTCATTCATGTTATCATGCAGAATATAATCTACTCTGTTCTCTAGAATAGATTAATATTGAATATTCTACGCTTAATAATAATATTCAGTGCCAAACCTACCATCTATTCAAAAGAATAAAAAAAAATATGGAGTTATTCTGTTATATCATAGAGAATTTTCATCGCTTTAGTGAATGGTGGGTTACCAGAAGTTAAAAGAACCACTCTCAGGACGTCGACAATCTCGTCTTTGGTGATGTCAAATTCTCTCATGGCACTCATCATCTGCTTTTTCATGGCCCGGTCATCAGAAGCAGCAGCAGTTATTCCAAGAGCAATGAGTTTCTGAGTGCGATAGTCCAAAACTTTACCTGTGTAAGCTGCTTCATTTAATTCCACTACTGCTTTAAAGATATCTGGATAGTCTTTTTTAACATGAGCCATGCCTTTACCATAAAAAACGTCTTCTTTCATCTTTTCATCCCCTTTAAATCTTAATCAATGTTAATTTATCTTCTTTTTTTCATATATAATTTTCCGCAGAGATTTATTTCATTTAGTCTAAAAGATAACCAAAAAGTACTATTTGATCTTTATGAAAAATTAACATTGGAAAGAGTTCTGTAGGGTAATGAAATGTATGAAAAATTTAGAAT
>JAHKLQ010000148.1 GCA_020854975.1 Methanobacterium sp. | reverse complement strand
GGTGTTGCTTTAAATCCAGACATAAACCTAAAATACCTGAGATAATCGAATTATTTTAAATATATCTCTTCAAATTATTCGCTGATCTTTATATACTCATGAAATACAATATATAATATTATAGGTGTCGTAAATGAAGAAATGGTACGAAGAACTATTCACAAATTACGTTGAGAAGTATGAAAAGGAATCATTCACTCAGGGAACCATGGGGGAAGTTGATTTTATAGAATCAGAAATTAAACGTGACAAGAGTTGTAGAATATTGGATGTTGGTTGTGGAACTGGTCGACATGCCATTGAACTTGTTAAACGTGGTTATTCAGTCACGGGTGTGGATTTATCTGAAAACATGCTAAATAGAGCCAGAGAAAAAGCTATTGATACTGGAGTTCAACTTGATTTTGAAAAAGCTGATGCCAGAAATCTCCCGTTCGAGGATGAGTTTGACCTGGTTATCATGCTCTGTGAAGGTGCATTTCCCCTTATGGAAACAGACCAGATGAACTTCCAGATCCTGGAAAGTGCGGCCCGTGCACTGAAAAAAGATGGAAAATTAATATTCACCACACTTAACGGGCTTTATCCCTTATTCCACTCCGTTAAAGATTTCATAAACGCCAATTCTAACTATTCAACCAACCAAGAAAACACATTTGACCTTATGACCTTCCGGGACAGGTACCAACTGGAAACAGAAGATGATAATGGGAATAAATTATTGTTAGTGTGATGAACGATATTATGTGCCTTCCGAGATAAACTGGCTTCTTAAATCCCTAGGTTTCAATCAGATTGATATTTATGGCTGTAAACTGGGTGAATTCAGCAGGCAAGATCCTTTAACCATAGAAGACTTTGAAATGCTGGTTATAGCTGAATATTAATTCTTTTATTTTTTATTTTTTTATTGCACTGGTTATTCACATTTTTTGCAATTTTTTTGTGTACTTCTTTCCGGGGCTAAAACTATAAATAGTACCTTGCATTATACAGTACCTTGTAAGATGCAGTGATCATCATGAACGCACAATTTAAGAAAGGTGTGCTGGAACTTTGTGTTCTAGTTCTTCTGGACAGAAAAGACTGTTATGGTTATGAAATGGTCGATGAAATTTCAAAGAACATTTCAATTTCCGAAGGCACTATATATCCTCTTCTAAAAAGGTTAAGGAAGGATAAAATGGTGATTTCATACTTAAAAGAGTCGCAAGATGGGCCGCCACGGAAATATTATCAGATAACAGACGTGGGAAAAGAAAAAAAGGAAGGATTGGTTGCAGAATGGGATGAATTTTCCACAGGTGTTAATGATCTAGTTCATGAGAAATTAATGAATAATTTGGGGGATATTACGGATGAATAAGGATGAATATATTGAAGAACTCAATAAACTTCTGAAAAAACTTCCAAAGGAGGAAAAAGCTGATATAATCTCAGATTATGAAGAACACTTCATGATTGGTATAGAGAAAGGCAGAACTGAAGAAGAAATTTCAGAAGCATTAGGAAATCCAAAAAACCTTGCAAAACAAATTAAAGCAGAATACATGCTTAGAAAAGCGGAAGATAAACAGTCTGCAGGTAGTGTGTTTGAAGCAGCGTTAGCTGCGGCAGGTCTTGGGATATTTAATTTAATATTTGTGGCAGTACCAGCCATGCTCTTAGTTGCAATTCTATTAACTTTATTTGTCTTGGGGGGTGCCATGGTTTTTGGTGGGATTTATGTGACCCTGGTTACTGTTCTAAAACTAATTTTACCCCAGTATAATTTTTATATAACAACATATAATGGGGTGCTGGGTAGTTTAGGGGGAATATTGTATGGTATTGGTTTAACAATATTAGGTCTGGCTCTATTAGCGGTTTTGGTATATGTAACTAAATGGATCTATGGATTGGCACTTCGATATTTAAAATGGAATTTAAGGGTTATAGAAGGTAAAAAAAGGAGTTAAAATCAAAAAAAGTATGTAGAAGGGTTTTTCATGAGAAAATTGTTATGGGAATTGTTGGCTGGGAGTAAAGGTGGGGTAAATCGTGCTAGAATTATAGCCAAATTGAAAAAAAGACCATATAATGCTAATCAACTTGCTGAAATTCTTTCTCTAAATTATAAAACTATAAAATATCATATTGAAGTTTTAGAGAAAAACGATATAGTGGTATCTGCTGGTAAGGGATACGGCATATTATATTTCCTTTCTGATAAAATGGAAGAAAATTTTGACATTTTCATGCAGGTTGTGGAAGAATTCAGAGGATCTGATACCCCCATTTATTATGTTGGAGATAAAATGGTTGATAATATTCCTGTTGAACTAATTCATTGAGCATCTGATAAGAAAAAGTCTGTTTATCTCTTCCATTCTTTGTTTTATAATTCATTATCTTCTTTTCAACATCTTTTAAACCTTCTTTTCCATTTATTTAAATAAAATTGTTTTAGTTGGTTTTTTTAGATTTTAAAGATTTTATACTCTGATAATTTAATTTGTACCTGGTAACTTATTTTTAAATTATTTTTAAATGAATTCCATTCCTTTTTTTATATTTATTTTTCAATTCTTAGTGAATTTGGGTGTAAATTAGGGGGAAGTCATGGCGAAACAGAATAAAAAACGGGGAAAATAAGGGGAAATTCTTAAAAAAACTATTTTTATAGGTTTAAACTACAATTAACTAAAGAATAATATGAATTATTTGAAAGGAGGTAGTTTGGATAGTTATGGGGAACAAATAGATTTCTTAAAATCACAATGTCCCGATGATAAGTAGGGATTTTGGATATTAAAAAAATCAAATTCGCTTTTATCGCCTCCTTGATCCTGCCTGGAGGGACATTTAGATTTAAAACATAATAGAAGAGTATACTGTCATTTTATAATTTAAAAGAATCTAAAATTGGGTAAATTACGTAAAAATGTTCTAAAGATTCTTTTTATTAAAATTAATTGATGGAATTTTTGATAATCAAGTGGACAGTTATGAGGTGCAGTAAAATGCCCTTATTTTGAAGGTGAGAATTAATGGATCTTTACAAGTTATCATTCAACAACATAAGAAGAAGAAAACTCAGAAGCTCTTTAACCATGCTGGGGATAATAATTGGAGCTGCCATGCTCATGGCACTTTTAGGAGTAACTGCGGGATTAACCACCGCGATTCAAGATGAAACAAATGCATATATGTATGATATAGCAGTAACCCCTTCATCTGGAACGGGATCTTATTTAATGGATGGTCAAACAGTATCCCAGATAAGAAACCGGTCCGATCTCTATGATTTCCGTGAGGTAACCATGTTTTCCGAGGATGTAAATGGAACCCAGCTATACGTGGAGGGAGTCAATAACTGGAAGGATATTAAATTAATAAACGGGACGCAAGGCGTTGTAATCAACCAGGTAGCAGTTGAAAAGTTAGGATATGATATTGGAAGTAAAATAACAGTCAAGGGCCAGGAATTAACTGTTACAGGAATAACTAAAGATGCGCAGGCATCATATATTTACGTAAACCAGAGCACTGTCCGACAAATGGCAGATGATAAGGTAAGCGCCATCTATGCTCAGACCAACGGAGACCCTAAAACAGTAGCTGACGATGTGGAAAAACAGGTAACTGGAGTTTCAGCAGAAACCAAATCAGAAAAAGTAAATGAAATTCAGGAAATGACCGGACAGGCACTGCTTTTCATGGGAATCATAGCCAGCATAGCCTTACTGGTGGGGATCATAAGCGTGATCAACACTATGCTAATCAGCGTCATGGAAAGAACCAAAGAGTTAGGAGTGTTAAAAGCCATTGGATTTACAAACTGGGAAATAAAGGGAAGTATACTATTTGAATCAGGCCTATTAGGATTTTTAGGGGGTTTCATAGGTGTTGTTTTAGGACTTATTGGAATTGTGGTAATTGCCAATCTCCTTGACCTTGCAGAATACATTCCAGGTATGATGCCCTTGTGGCTGATTTTAGGAGTGATTTTTGGTTCTACCCTTTTAAGCATACTTGCAGGACTATACCCTGCAATACGCGCATCAAAACTGAATGTGGTGGAGGCTTTAAGAAATGAATAAACAGGTACTTGAATTTAAAAATGTCTGGAAAACCTATCATATGGGTGATGGACTGGTAAATGCTCTGGCAGGATTAGATCTGAGCTTGGATGAAGGTTCTTTTACAGCAGTCATGGGACCTTCCGGGTCTGGTAAATCAACATTCCTCCACGTGGCAGGTATACTTGATGAACCTACCATGGGGGTATTCCGCATCAATGGAAAAGAAACCATCAACCTTTCCATGAAGGAACAGGCACGTCTCCGGAGGAATGAAATTGGGTTTATATTTCAAAGATTTAACCTCCTTTCCCAGCTCACCTCACTGGAAAACGTCATGCTTCCCATGATTAATAAAGATCTGGAAAAAGCGAAAGAAATTCTAGATAAAATGGGATTGGAGGATAAACATCATAAACGCCCCACACAGCTTTCAGGGGGAGAACTACAACGCGTGGCCATTGCCCGAGCTCTAATTAATGATCCATCCATAATATTGGCTGATGAGCCCACAGGAGAACTGGACACAGCAAATGCAGACTCCATAATGAAAATATTACAGGATCTGAATCATAATAATGGGGTGAGTATTGTGGTGGTTACCCATAACCCGGCATCAGCAAGTTTTGCAGATGAAATCATCCATATGAGTGATGGAAAAATAGTCAATATGGATAGTAAATAGGTTTGGGTTATATTTTCCCAAATAATCTTATTTTTTTCTTTTTTTTTAGGAAAGTGTGTTTTGAAAGAAATTATTACTAGTTTCAATGTATAAAAGGGCTAAAACATGCACGGGGAACTTATTCTGCCACAAATTTTAACTTATGGGCTGTTTAATCATGTATCAAGTACATCTCCGATGTTCCTATTATTTAAAATCACACCGTTGTTGACTAGCATTGGAAACATGGTTTTGTTAATTGTAATTTTATACATTTATATGGGTAGTTACAGAGAAGTGCAATACAGATTCACCCGCAGCCTGGTAATATTTTCCTTGCTTTTTC